>JAZQVW010000037.1:0-17824 GCA_045632025.1 Candidatus Avispirillum sp.
CTCTCTCCGACGTGTTTGCACGCGGTGGAGACGGCGGTATCGAGCTTGCTGAAAAGGTTGTGGCAGCTTGCGAAAAGCCTTCTGAATTCAAGCTTCTTTACGATGATGAGCTCTCTATCAAGGAAAAGATCGAGTGCATTGCAAAGAATATTTACGGTGCTAAGGGCGTTAAGTTTGATGCAGCAGCATCTAAGGCTATCGCTGAGATCGAGGCTCTTGACGAGAAGTATAAGAAGTATCCCGTATGTATGGCAAAAACTCAGTATTCTCTCTCTGATGACGCAACAAAGCTTGGTAGACCTCGTGATTTCGAGATCACAGTTCGTGAGGTTCGTCTTTCTGCAGGCGCAGGCTTCGTAGTTGTACTCACAGGCGCAGTTATGACAATGCCCGGACTTCCTAAGGTTCCCGCTGCAGACAGAATTGACGTTGACGGCGACGGCAATATCACAGGCTTGTTCTGATGCAGGAGATATTTAACACTGAAAGCGCTATTGAAACAGAAAAGATAGGCGCTTATCTTGCAGAAAAGCTGCTTGAGATCAAAAATACAGAAAACTGGTTTGTTTGCCTCACGGGAGACCTTGGGGCAGGCAAAACGGCTTTCGTTCGCGGATTTGCCTCCGTTGTTTCTCCCGCAAGCCGCGTAAAGAGCCCCACTTATACTGTTGTAAACGAATACCGCCGTGGAGAGATTCCTCTTTTCCATTTTGACCTTTACCGTCTTGAGGATGGAGACAGCGATCTTGAGGCTATCGGCTTTGACGAATACGTTGACGGCGGTCATTGTATAATCGAGTGGAGCGAATATCTTGAGTCTAAGCCTGAGGGCGCGGTTTATGCCGACATCAGAAAAACGGGCGAGGAAACAAGAAAAATAACTTTAACTTATTAAGCAGAAGAAAAAGGACTGATCATTGTAATGATAACACTTTCTCTTGATACAACAACGCAGATAGCTTCTGCCGCCATCACAAAAAACGGCAAGATTCTCTGCGAATACACGCTCAATTCAGGCAACACCCATAGCGTAACCCTGCTTCCTATGGTTAAGCATATGCTTGACACAGCAAAGCTGAGCTGCAGCGACGTTGACCTGTATGCGGTGTCTGTAGGACCAGGCTCCTTCACAGGCGTCAGAATCGGTGTTTCCTGCGCAAAGGGGCTTGCATTTGCAAAGAATGTGCCTTGCGTTCCCGTTTCCTCACTTGAGGCAATGGCAGAAAATTTGCGAGGACTTGAGGGAATCATCTGTCCGGTTATAAACGCAAGACGCTCTCAGGTCTATACAGCGCTTTTTAAAAGCGAGGGCGGCGAAATAACAAGGCTGACAGAGGACACAACTCTTCTTATTCCCGAGCTTGAGGAAAAGCTTAGTGAATACGAAAGCGTTTGGTTTGTTGGTGATGCTTACGACCTTGTAAGCTATATGACAAATAACGTAACTCCTGCTAATTTGAGAGGCGTTAACGCCGCAGGCGTAGCCGCAGTTGGCGAGAGAATATATAATGCAGCAGAGGACAAGGCTGTTTACACAGATGCTGCGCTTCAGCCCGTGTATCTCAAGAAAACACAGGCAGAAAGAGAACGAGAAGAAAGACTTTCCATGGAGGAAAAATAAAATGAGTAAGAAAATTGCATTTGCTTGTGACCACGGCGGTTACGAGCTTAAGGCTACTATTATTAATTGGCTTAACGACAACGGATATGAGGTTGTTGACTTTGGTTGCGACAGCACAGCAAGCGTTGATTATCCCGACTATGCGCTTCCTGCATCTCAGGCAGTTGCAAAGGGCGAGTGCGATCTTGGTATCCTCGTTTGCGGAACAGGTATCGGTATGAGCCTTTGCGCAAATAAGGTTAAGGGCATCAGAGCTGCTTGCTGCTCCGAAACCTTCAGCGCTAAGATGACAAGACTTCATAACAATTCCAATATCCTCTGCTTCGGCGCAAGAGTTGTTGGCGCAGGCATTGCTCTTGATCTTGTCAAGAACTTTGTTGAAACAGAATTTGAAGGAGACCGCCATATCAAGAGAGTTGAAAAGGTTATGGCGATTGAAAACCTTCAGTAAATCTTTATATGAAGGGAGTGCCATATTATGAACATCTGGCATGATATTTCACCTGATAAGATAACTCCTGATCATTTCACCGCAGTTATTGAGATTCCCAAGGGATCTAAAAATAAATACGAGCTTGATAAGGACACAGGCCTTCTCAGACTTGACAGAATTCTTTATACGTCAACTCATTATCCCGCAAACTACGGCTTTATTCCCCGTACCTATGCGGATGACCTTGACCCTCTTGATACGCTTGTTATCTGTTCCGAGGGCATTCGTTCAATGACTCTTGTTGACGTGTATCCCATTGGTGTTATCAGAATGATCGACGGCGGAAGCATGGACGAAAAGGTTCTTTCCATTCCTTTCTCCGATCCTATGTATAACACCTATAAATCTGTTTTCGATCTTCCCGAGCACGTATTTGATGAGATCAAGCATTTCTTTACAGTGTATAAGCAGCTTGAGCATAAGGAAACGATCGTTAACGAATTGCTTGATGCTGACCGCGCTAAGGAGATCATTGCCGATTGCATCAGAATGTACAACGAAAAATTCGGAAACCAGTAATCAGCGAGGCAACTAATGTTTATAGATAAAATAGAAATTTACGTAAAAGCGGGTAACGGAGGAAACGGTTGCGTATCCTTCAGACGTGAGAAATACGTTTCTCACGGCGGACCTGACGGTGGCGACGGCGGTAACGGCGGTAACGTTGTTTTCAAGGTCGACGAGGGCTCAAACACTCTGCTTGCATTCCGTTATAAGAGAAAGTTCTTGGCGGAAGCGGGACAGAACGGTATGGGCGGCAAGTGCCACGGTAAGAACGGCGCTGATATAGAGATCCTTGTTCCCCGCGGAACTCTTATCCGCGATGCAAAGAGCGGCAGAGTTATTAAGGATATGTCCGACGACGAGCCCTTTATCGTTTGTAAGGGCGGTCGCGGCGGTTGGGGCAATAAGCATTTTGCAACAGCAACAAGACAGGCTCCCCGCTTTGCAAAGGACGGAACAAAGGGCGAGGAGAGAAATCTCCTTCTTGAGCTTAAGATGATCGCAGACGTTGGTCTTGTAGGTCTTCCTTCCGCAGGTAAGAGCTCGCTACTTGCAACAGTTTCTGCGGCTCGTCCCAAGGTTGCGGAATACCACTTTACAACTCTTGAGCCCAGCCTTGGCGTAGTAAGCACAGGCGAGGAGAGAGGCTTTGTAATGGCGGATATCCCCGGCCTTATTGAGGGCGCGGCAGACGGCGCAGGCCTTGGTCACGACTTCCTTCGTCATATTGAACGTTGCAGACTGCTTGTTCAGGTAGTAGACGTTTCAGGCTATGAGGGAAGAGCAGCGGCGGACGATTTCAACACTATCGCAGAGGAGCTTGAAAACTTCTCCGAGGAACTTGCAAACCGCCCCAGAATCATCGCGGCAAATAAGTGCGACCTTCTTCCCGACGGAATCGACACAGAGGAAATGAGAAGCCTTAAGGTCCTTGCAGATGCCCTGGGATATAAGGTGATCCCCATATCAACAGCAACAAGAATGGGTATCAAGGAGCTTGTAAACGAGATCGAGCGTCAGCTTGAAACACTTCCTCCCATCACAGTATTTGAGGCTGAGATCGAGCCCGAGGAAATGCAGGTTGAGGACGGACCCGAGGCAACAACTATCCGCCGTGCAGACGACGGAGCGTACGTTTGTGAGGGCAGATGGCTTGAAATGCTTTGCGGACGAGTTTACTTTGACGACAGAGAATCCCTTATGTATTTCCAGCGCTCACTCACGACCTACGGTATTATTGATAAGCTTCGCCAGGCAGGATGCGGCGAGGGCGATACCGTTCGTATGTTTGATATTGAATTTGACTTTGTTGACTGATGATACCTGAAAGCTTTAAAAGCAGAATGAAGGAAATGCTTGGCGATGAGTACGACGAGTTTATTGCGGCTCTTGAAAAGAGCGAGGCTGTCAGAAGCCTCAGAGTCAATAAGCTTAAATGCTCGGAGTCTCATTTCGAGGAGATATGTAATTTCAAAACAGACAAAATAGAGCATATAGCCTTTGCTTATAAGTTCTACGAGGATAAGATAGGAGGAAACCCTCTGCATCACGCAGGCGCGTTTTACGTGCAGGACCCCTCCGCCATGCTTCCCGTAGCGGCAGCCAAAAGGATAATCTGGCCCGGCATGAGAGTGCTTGATATGTGCGCCGCCCCCGGCGGTAAAACGACCCAGCTTGCCTCTCTGCTTCTTTCCGAGGGCTTTCTCGTTTCAAACGAAAAGGTCACCTCAAGAGCCAGAATACTTCAGGGCAACGTTGAACGAATGGGCATTAAAAATGCGGTGGTTATAAACTCAACTCCCGAGATAGTTGCCAAAAACTATAAAAAATGCTTTGATTTTGTTCTTTGTGATGCTCCTTGCTCGGGCGAGGGTATGTTCAGAAAATACGATAACGCGGCTGACGAATGGAGCGAGGAAAACGTTTTGCTCTGCGCAGAGAGACAAAAGGATATCCTTGATTGCGCCGCAAAAACCGTTGCAGGCGGCGGATATCTTATGTATTCCACCTGCACCTTCTCAAAGGAAGAGAACGAGGACGTTATTACTCAGTTCCTTTCCGATCATAGTGATTTTGAAATAGTTTCTCTTGATGATGATATCAAGGCCGTAACGAGCGATGGAATCGGTATGCCCGAGGCAAGACGCTTCTATCCTCATATTTCCGACGGCGAGGGTCAGTTCCTTTGTCTTATGAAAAAGAACGGCGAGGATAAGCTTGACGTTTCCTTTGATGATAATTTGAAAAAGCCTAATAAGGACGAGAAGGCAGTTTGCGAAAAATTCCTTATGGACACGCTGGGAGCAGTTCCTGCAAACGTAAAAATGTTTCGCGAAAATGCAGTGCTCGTTAATGAAGAGGCGGCACCTAACGGAGCGTTTTCCTGCGGTGTGACCTTGGGTGAGGTTACAAAGGGCAGACTCGTTCCTCATCACCACTATTTCTCAGCTTACGGCGCAGAGATGAAGAGAAAAGTGGATCTGGCACTTGACGATCCAAGACTGACAGCATATTTGAGAGGCGAAGGCTTTGAAGCGGACGTTGAAAACGGATGGTGTGCTGTAACGGTTTGCGGAATCGCACTTGGCGGCGGAAAGGCTGTAAACGGTTACGTTAAAAACCATTATCCCAAGGGTCTGCGCTTAAGAGATTCGAACTAATTTAAAAGGAGATATAAAAATGTTAGAACAGTTCTTAAAAAATGCAGTTGACCTTGCAACGGGCTTCGGCGTTAAGATTTTGGTTGCGCTTCTGATCGTTGTAGTGGGCTTCAAGCTCATCAAGGTTCTGCTCAAGTTCGTTGAAAACGGAAAGATCTTTGAAAAGATCGACGTTTCCTTCAAGAGCTTTGCAGTAAACTTCCTTGGTGTTGCCCTTAAGCTTATTCTTCTGATCACGGTTGCTTCCTATCTTGGCGTTCCCATGACTTCTATGATCACAGTGCTCGGTAGTGCAGCAGTAGCTATCGGTCTTGCACTTCAGGGAAGTCTCTCCAACATTGCAAGCGGTATTATGATCGTTTGCTTCCGCACATTTGCTGTAGGCGATTACATAGAGTGCGGCGGCTTTGGCGGCACAGTAGTTCAGATCGGCCTCTTCAGCACAACTCTCACAACACCTGATAACGTAAAGGTGGTAATGCCTAACAGCCAGCTTACAGGAAGCACTGTGAAGGATTATTCCTCTGAGGAAACAAGACGTGTTGACGTAACCTTCTCAGTAGCTTACGACACAGACATTGATAAGGTTAAGACTATCCTTCTCAAGGTTGCAGGCGTAACAGAGGGCGTTATGGAGGACCCCGCACCTGTAGTTTATATGACAAACCACGGCCAGAGCGCAGTTGAATTCCAGCTTCGCGTATGGTGCGCAAATGCAAACTATTGGAGCGTAAAGTTTGATCTTCTTGAAAACGTTAAGAGAACCTTTGATGCGGCAAACATCGAGATTCCTTTCCCTCAGCTGGACGTAAACGTAAAGAACAAATAATCAGTATGATAAAAAGAGCCGGATATACGGCTCTTTTTTTGTCGTTTTCAAAGGGAAAATGCGAAAATTCTTTTCAAGCATTTTTCCTCTTATCTTCAAAAAACCATCACATTTGGGAAATATAATTGTAGCATAAGATCAGTACCTATAAAGAAAGGAAGCTTGATTTATGACAGATAAAATGTTCGGAAGCGAAGAAATGAACTCCCCTGAAGAAAAAGATATATCCGTTGAAAAGAACGAGGGCGTAGCCCCCGAGTTAAAGCCTGAGGAGAAGGCAAGTGAGCCTGCACCCGAAAAGGCAGAAACGGCTCATTGGTCAAATGGCACAAGTCAGACTCATAACAGCACAGGCTTCAATCCCGAGGCTAATGCTCAGTATAACGCCAATCCTTATGCAAATGGCGGCTATAATGCAAACAGCGGAGAATACAGATACCGTCCCCCTTATGCAACCTACGGTTCAAACGTTCCTCCCGCGCAGGGCTATCCCCCCCATATGCATAATCCTTATGGAGAGCAGCTTGGCGGCGAGCCTCAGTTTGAAATGAGAAAGCCCAAGCCTAACAAGACTAAGAAAAAGGTCGGAAGCAGCTTTTCGGGCGGAGCAATAGCGCTCATTCTTGCGGCGTGTGTTCTTATTTCCTTTGGCGCCGGCCTTGGCGGTGCATATCTTTCCCTCTATCTCAACGGAAACGGTGGCGCTTCAAACGTTGTGGCAGGCGGAAACGATGCGCTTGTTATTTATCAGTCTGCTATGGTTGTAGATGCGGATGGCAACGAGATCAAGGAGGATCTCTCCGTTTCAGCGGTTACTGATATCGTTGCAGACTCTGTTGTCGAGATCTCAACAGAGTTTCTGACGTCCTACGGCCCCTTCCAGTATGTTTCCGACGGCGCAGGCTCAGGCGTTATTATCAGCGAAAACGGCTATATTATCACCAATAACCACGTTATTGTGGGAGAATCCAATTCCGTAGCAGATACTATCACGGTCAGACTTAAGAACACAGAGGAATATACGGCAAAGGTTATCGGAACTGATGCAGAATCCGATATCGCGCTTCTCAAGATAGAGGCTACAGGCCTTAAGGCCGCTATTGTTGGTAATAGTGATGACCTTGTTGTTGGGGAAAGCATCGTTGCAGTGGGTAACCCCCTTGGAGAGCTTGGCGGAACTGTTACAACAGGTATCGTTTCTGCAACGGGCAGAACGATCAACGTTGACGGAACAGAGATGAAGCTTATTCAGATCGACGCGGCTGTAAATCCCGGAAACTCCGGCGGCGGACTTTTCAATCTTCGCGGCGAGCTTATAGGTATCGTTAATGCGAAATCTACAGGAACAGGCGTTGAGGGGCTCGGATTTGCGATTCCCGTAAAGGATGCAGTCAACGTGGCAGAGCAGATCAAAACGAACGGCTACGTAACAGGCAGAACCTATCTCGGAGTATCCTTCCTTGACGTAACTGATGCATATACTGCATACAGATATTTCGGCACACAGACTCTTGGTGTTTACGTATACCAGACCATAGAGGGCTTTAACGATGATGCTCTTATGAGCGGCGACAGAATCGTTGCTGTAAACGGAACTGAGATCACAGCATCTGCAGATATCAAGGCAATGGTCAAGTCTGCTTCTGTTGGAGACGTGCTCAAGTTCACAGTATACAGAAAGGGAATGCTCACTGAGGTTGACGTGACCTGCTATGAATACGTTCCCGAAACAATAATGGATTTTGAACAGCAGTAAACAGTAAAAGATCTTGCAGCATTGCGCTGCAAGATCTTTTTTGTTTATGGAAGTGGGAAGGGAAGCTTTGTTGACAATCGAGGCTTAAAATGTTAATATAAATTAATATGCAAAACAGAAGGTGAACGTGTAAAATGAAGGAAAAGCTGAGAATGGATCTTGATGCTCTTGCAGAGCTTGCAAGGCTCCGACTTGAGGATAATGAAAAGCTTGTGATGGAAGAGGAGATGGATAGCTTTATTGACTTGCTTGCTCAGGTTGGTGAAGCAAATATCGCCTCAGCTGCGCTGAGCTTTAATGAGCGAGAGAACGTTTTTCGCAGTGATGAAGCAGAAAAGGGAAATTTTGCGGCAGAAGAAATGCTGTTTAATGCTAAAACAAAGGAAGACGGATATATAACGGTTCCGAGAGTTGTAGGGGAAGAGAATGGTTGAGAGAAGCTTGTACGAGCATTACAAAGCTCTGAAAAATAAAGAATATTCCTCCCTTGAGCTGACGGGTGAATATCTTAAGGAAATAGAGAAAAACGATGGTGAGCTTGGGGCATATCTTAGCATAACGGCGGACGTTGCCCTGAAGAGTGCCAAAGAATACGATGACGGCAAATGCCGAAAAACATTCCTTGCGGGAATCCCTATGGCACTGAAGGATAACATATGCACAAGGGGCATAAAAACCACCTGTGCTTCCAAAATGCTTGAGGACTTTGTTCCTCCGTACGATGCGTTTGCAGTGGAAAAATTAAAGGCCCAAGGCGCGGTTTTGCTTGGCAAAACCAATATGGACGAGTTTGCTATGGGCTCAACAACGGAGAATTCGGCGTTTAAGATAACCAGAAATCCCATAGACAGCGAAAGAGTACCCGGGGGCTCATCCGGAGGCAGTGCCGCGGCAGTTGCCAAAAATGAAGCTGTGTATGCCTTGGGAAGCGAAACGGGCGGATCTGTCCGTCAGCCTGCCGCATTTTGCGGTCTTGTGGGTATGAAGCCCACGTACGGCAGCGTTTCCAGATTCGGACTTGTGGCTTACGCCTCCTCTCTTGATCAGATCGGAGCTGTAACAAAAACGGTTGCAGATAATGCTATTGTTATGAATGCCATTGTGGGGCACGATAAGCGCGATTCTACCTCTGTTTGCGGAAAATATGACGACTTTACCGCGGGAATAAAAGGCGGCGTAAAAGGCCTTAAAATCGGCCTTGCAAAGGAGTTCTTTGAAGGAGCTCTTTCTGATGACGTTAAGGATGCCGTTCTTGAAGCGGCACGGGAATACGAAAGAATGGGAGCAGAGCTTGTGGAGGTGTCGTTTCCGTCTCTGAGCCTTGCGCCTGCCGCATATTATACCATTGCTTGTGCCGAAGCATCCTCAAACCTTGCCCGATACGACGGAATCAGATTCGGCCACAGAGCAGAGGAGTATTCCTCAGTTGAGGAGCTTTATAAAAAAAGCCGCAGCGAGGGATTTGGCCGAGAGGTCAAAAAGAGAATAATGGCAGGCACGATGATTTTATCAGCAGGGTATAGCGAAATGTATTATAAAAAGGCTGTTGAGATAAAGAAAATGATAATGGCCGATTTCAACAGCGTGTACGGCAAATGCCAAATGATACTTTCGCCCGTTTCTCCAACAGTTGCTTATAAAATTGGAGAGAAAAACGATCCTTTGAGAGATTATCTTGGGGATATATATACAGTTCCTGTAAACCTTGCGGGAGTACCTGCTATATCGCTTCCTTGCGGCATAGGAGAAGGCGGAATGCCTGTTGGAATGCAGCTTATAGGTCCTCATTTCAGCGAGGCTGTGCTGTATAGAGCGGCATTTGCATATGAAAATCGTGGAAAGGCGGTGGAAGAATATGATTTCAAGCTATGAGATGGTAATAGGCCTTGAGGTCCACGTTGAGCTGAAGACGGGATCAAAGATATTTTGTTCCTGCCCCACGGAATTTGGCGCTCTTCCTAATTCCCAAACGTGCCCTGTATGTATGGGCTTTCCGGGAGCCTTGCCCGTTTTGAACGAAAAGGTGGTTGAATATGCAGTCAGAGCAGGACTTGCAACTAATTGCACCATCGCAGAGCGCTCGAGACAGGATAGAAAAAACTATTTCTATCCCGACCTTCCCAAGGCGTATCAGATATCTCAGTTTGATATTCCTCTTTGCAGCGGAGGGTATGTTGATATTGAAGTTGAACACGGCCAAAAACGTATAGGCATAACCAGAATACATATTGAGGAGGACGCAGGCAAGCTGATCCACCATAGTGAAAAGGGAACTATGATAGACTATAACCGAAGCGGCGTGCCTCTCATAGAGATCGTAAGCGAGCCCGATATAAGAAGCTCTGAGGAGGCTAAAGCCTACGTTCAGAAGCTGAGAACCTTAATGCTTTATGCAGGAGTCTCTGACTGTAAGATGAATGAGGGAAGCCTTAGATGCGACGTCAACCTGTCCGTTCGTAAGAAGGGAGAGGAGACCTTTGGAACCAGGACCGAGATGAAGAATCTTAATTCATTTCAGTTTATAGGCAAGGCTATTGAATATGAATTCAAGCGCCAGGTTGAAGCCATTGAAAATGGAGAGGCTATCATCCAGGAGACAAGACGCTTTGATGAAAATACCGGAAAAACTTATTCTATGAGAGCTAAGGAAGGCCTCGCAGACTATAGATTTTTTCCAGAGCCCGATCTGTGTGCGATTTATCTTACAAATGAATACGTTGAGAGGATAAAAGGCTCTCTTCCTGCGCTTCCTGACGAAAGAAAGGCCGTGTACGTTGAAAAATACGGACTTACGGCATCTGATGCCGACGTTATAACGTCGGACGTGGCCTTAGCTGATTATTTTGAGCGTGCCGCAGAGAAAACAGCATATCCTAAGCTTGTTGCCAATATGCTTCAGGCTGAGATAATGGCGCTGACAGAGGCAGGAAGCTTTATCTGTGATATTGCTCCCGATCATTTTGCATCTCTTGCTGATATGGCGGGCAAAAACGAGATCAATTCTGCAACTGTCAAAAAACTTATAAAAAGAATGTGGGAAAAGGATCTTGATCCCGTTTCCGTAGTTGAGGCTGAGGGGCTGAGACAGGAAAACGACGAATCGGTTATTATTCAATGGGTAAATAAGGCGATTGCAGAAAACCCTAAATCCGTTGAGGATTATAAAAAGGGCAAGAAAACAGCCTCGAAGGCTATCATAGGAAAGGCTATGGCGGCATCGGGCGGAAAAGCAAATCCTATAATTGTACAACAACTTGTTGAAAATGAGCTTGAAAAAGCTCTATATATTGTGTGAATATGCGGATATATATTGACAAAGAGTATCATATATGTTAATATATCGTGTATATAGCCGATGGAGGCGCGGTATTGAAAAGTAGCTTCTCGGGGAGGTTTGCCCGAGGATGTAAAAGGCAATGCCGCCGAAGTTGAGTTTCCGCTCAAACCTGTTATAATAGCGGAAAAGCATCTGGGCCGGTTGCAGAATATGTGCCGGACTGTCACTTACGTGGAGAGCCATCTTTATGCCTGTAAAGGATGAAGTTTTGCTTTCTTTACAGGCTATTATTATTTTTGTAAATAATTTAATATTTTTTTGGAGGTTTTTATGAATTTCACAAAGATGCTCAGCAAGCTTCTTGTGCTCGTGCTTGTAATTGCAATGTTCGGCGCATTCACTTGCTTTGCAACAGACGCTGACGATGCGGCTGACGTGACAGAGGAAGTTATCACGGTCGGCGCAGAAGAAGCGGAAGAAGCAGAGGAGGAGTATGTATCCAAGTTCGACTCAACGTTTTGGGCGCTTCTTCCTCCTGTGATCGCAATCGTTCTTGCTCTTATCACAAAAGAGGTTTATTCCTCTCTCTTTGTTGGTATCCTTTCCGGTGGTGTGCTTTATGCTATCGACGCGGCAGGCAAGTTCAATTTCGAAACAATGTTCAATGCGATCGTAAACGACGGTTTTGTAGCTAACCTTTCCGATACATGGAACGTAGGTATCCTTATCTTCCTTGTTATCCTTGGTGCAATCGTCGTTATGATGAACCGCGCAGGCGGTAGCCGTGCATACGGTGAGTGGGCTGCAACAAAGATCAAGAACCGTCGCGGCGCTCAGCTTTCAACCTTCGGTCTTGGTGCACTTATCTTCGTTGACGACTATTTCAACTGCCTCACAGTAGGTAGCGTAATGCGTCCCATCACAGATAAGCAGAGAATCTCCCGCGCTAAGCTTGCATATCTTATTGACGCTACAGCGGCTCCTATCTGTATCATCGCTCCCATTTCCTCTTGGGCTGCTGCTGTAAGCGGCACTGTTGAGGGCGTTAACGGTATCGCTCTCTTTGTTCAGACAATTCCTTATAACCTTTATGCGCTTCTCACTATCGCAATGGTTATTTTTGTTGCTGTAACAGGCCTTGATTTCGGTCCTATGAAGCGCTTTGAAAAGAACGCTCTTGCGGGAGACCTTCACACATCCGGTGCAGAGCAGTTCACAAGTGAGGATGAAGAAAAGGCGAACCCCAAGGGCAGAGTTATCGACCTTATTATCCCCGTTGTTGTTCTCGTAGTTCTCTGTGTTGCAGGTATGGTATACACAGGCGGCTTCTTCTCCGGCACAAGCTTCATTGACGCATTTGCAGGCTGTGATGCGGCATACGGTCTTGCTCTCGGCTCCATGGCAGCTATCGTTATTGACGTTATCTACTTCCTTGCAAGAAGAGTTATCTCCTTCAAGGATTGTATGTCTGCTATTCCCGAAGGCTTCAAGCAGATGGTTCCCGCTATCCTCATTCTCACATTCGCATGGGGCCTCAAGTCTATGACAGGTCTTCTTAATGCAAGCAGCTTTGTTGAAGGTATGGTTGAAAGCGCAACAGCTCTCCAGATACTTCTTCCCGTTATCCTCTTTGTTGTTGCTGTATGTCTTTCTTTCTCCACAGGTACATCCTGGGGAACATTCGGTATCCTTATTCCCATCGTAACAGGTGTGTTTGAGGAGCAGCTTGCGGCAGTTGCGGCTGATGGCGCAGCTATCCCCGCTATGGTTATCATCTGTATCTCCGCTTGCCTTGCAGGCGCGGTTTGCGGAGACCATTGCTCTCCTATTTCCGATACAACGATCATGGCTTCCGCAGGTGCTAAGTGTGACCACGTAAACCACGTTTCAACTCAGATCCCTTATGCTCTGACAGTTGCAGCAGTTTGTATGGTTGGTTACATCCTCGCAGGCTTCGTTCAGAATGTGTTCGTTGTTCTGGGCACATCTCTTGTACTTCTGTTTGCAGTGCTTACAGCTCTTTATTTCATCTCCAAGAAGAAGGAACAGTAATTTAATATTACAGCTAAAATCGCCAAGGAATTTCCTTGGCGATTTTTTTTGTTGACAAATTCTATTTTGTATGATAAAATAACACATGATATATAACGAATGTTATATAAGGAGGATAGTATGCCGCCAAAGGTAAAGATAACAAAAGAGGATATAATAAAGGTTGCAGTTGATATCGTGAGAGAGCGCGGTGCTGAGGCGATTAATGCGAGAAATATTGCCACCGTTCTGAATTGCTCAACTCAGCCCATATTCTCAAATTTTGAAAACATGGAAGAACTGAAGCTTTCGGTCGTAGAAGCGAGCGAAAAGATATTTGCAGAGTTTATTAACCGAGAGATATCAAAGGGAGAGTATACTGCATATAAGGCCAGCGGTATGGCTTATATCCGTTTTGCGGCGGAGGAGAAGAATCTTTTCAAGCTGCTCTATATGCGTGATCGCACCAAGGAGGATAAATCCTCTGAAAGCGAGCTCACCAACAAAATGATGGGCATGGTAAAGGATAACGTTTCTCTCGGGGATGAAATGGCAGGGCTGTTTCATCTTGAAATATGGGCCTTTGTCCACGGTATTGCAACTATGATGGCAACAAACTATTTGGAGCTTGATTATGAGCTCATAAGTAAAATGATAACTGATATGTACGTAGGCCTTAAGGGGCAGTTTGAAGGAAAGTAAAATGGAAGCAATAAGAATTGAAGGATTAACAAAGATATATAAGGACGTGCGGGCGGTTGACAGCTTTGGTCTGACCATCAACCGTGGAGAGTTGTTTTCTCTCCTTGGTATTAACGGAGCGGGTAAAACGACTACCATAAGAATACTCAGCACTCTCACTCCTGCAACGAGCGGAGATGCATATATAAACGGTAAGAGCGTCAAAAGTGAAGCGGCTGAGGTGAAGAGAATAATAGCAGTTTCGCCTCAGGAAACGGCTGTTGCTCCGGGACTTACCGCAAGGGAAAACCTGCAGCTTATGTGCGGCGCACACGGATTTGATGCGTCAAGGAGCAAGGATAAGATAGCAGAGCTTTGCGAAACCTTTGAGCTTCATGAAATCATGAATAAAAAGGCAGGAAAGCTTTCGGGAGGCTGGAAGCGTCGTCTCAGCATCGCTATGGCGCTTATAAGCGAGCCTGAGGTGCTTTTTCTCGACGAGCCCACTCTTGGTCTTGACGTTATAGCAAGAAGTGATCTGTGGGATATAATAAGGTCTATGAAGGGCAGAGTCACAATGGTTTTAACAACACATTATATGGAGGAGGCAGAGGCCTTGTCCGACAGAGTTGGTATAATGAAAAGCGGTAAGCTTCTCGCTTGTGCAACTGTACCTGAGATCAAGGCAATGGCAGGAACAGAAAGCTTTGAAGAAGCCTTTGTGCGCATAGTAAAGGGGGAAGCAAAATGAAGATGCTGAATTTTGCAAGCAGAAATGCAAAGGAGATATTGCGAGATCCCTTAACTCTTTTCTTTGGTCTTGGATTTCCCCTTGTTCTCATATTTCTTCTTTCAGCCATTCAGGCAAACGTTCCCGTAAGTCTTTTTGAGATAGAAAGCCTCACTCCCGGTGTTTCGGTGTTCGGACTTTCATTTATGACTCTCTTTTCCGCAACTGTGATTTCAAAGGACAGAGGCTCATCTCTTCTTGAAAGACTTTATACAACTCCTATGACGCCTGTAGACTTTATATTAGGCTACACTCTTCCCATTGTTCCCATATCCGTAGCACAGTGCCTTATCTGTTATATAGCTGCGCTGGTGCTTGGTCTTGATTTGAGCGTTAATATTTTGGTAGCGGTGCTTTTTATAATTCCTGTTTCCGTGCTTTATATTGCAATGGGGCTTCTTTTCGGAAGCATATTGAATGATAAGCAGGTAGGCGGTGTTTGCGGCGCCCTTCTCACAAATCTTTCAGCCTGGCTCTCAGGTGTGTGGTTTGATCTTGAGCTTGTTGGAGGCGTATTTAAGAAGATAGCGTATGCGCTTCCTTTTGTTCACGCGGTTGAGCTTGAAAGAGCTGCGCTTGCAGGAGATCTCGGCGAAATATTCCCTCATCTTATTTGGGTGCTTGGATATGCCGCCGCTATTATCGTATTAGCCGTAGTTATGTTTTTAAAGCAAATGAAGAAATAAAAAAAGCCACAAGCTAAAATAGCTTGTGGCTTTTAACTTTATTACAATAAGAACTTAAGGAATCCGATGGCGCCGTAGCTTGCCAGAGTCATAATAACGCCCGCAGTCATAACGCCGAGAAGGATAGTAGGCAGAGCCTTTCTCATTCTGATATCAAGCATTGCTGCAACGAGAGCACCTGTCCATGCGCCTGTCCCGGGAAGGGGAAGAGCAACGAAAACGTAAAGACCGAAGGTTGCGTATTTAAGAACCTTAGCCTTGTTCTTTTCAGCCTTATTTTCAATCCAGAGAGCGATCTTGTCAATCTTGGGAACCTTCTTCATCCAGTTGAGAACGTGTCTGATAAAGAGAAGGATAAAGGGCACGGGGATCATATTACCAACAACGCTTATTATGTAGTTAGTATAAAAGGGAATATCGAGTGCAGCACCCATTGGGATAGCGCCGCGAAGCTCAATTATCGGCACCATGGAGCAAAGAAAAACGTACAGAATGTTTCTGATATTCATAATTTAAAATTCCTTTGTTTTGTTGTCGAATTATCTATTATATTGTATAGTAGTTTATATTCAAAGTCAAGTTAAGTTTAGGTTAAATAATTAAAGACTACCGTCCATAAATACGAAGAACACTACGAAGCAGAGAATTGCTATAAGGAGAGATATCGCAACAGTGAGTACTGTATTGGACGTCTTCTTTACTTTAGCTGTATCGCTTGTTTTGATAAGCCTTGTGGCCTTTATAGCAGTGGTAACAGGCTTATAGAGCAAAAGAACAAGGGAAGCGTTAAGGACGGATTTAGTAAGGTTAAAGGGCAGGAGAAGGGTGGGGATAAGTCCCTTGACCATCTCAAGAGAAACACCCATATAATAAGGTGTTATAAGAAGGTTAGCAACCATCATAACTCCAACAGTAGCAAAAACGGAAAGGATAAGGCCCATAACAGCGCCTGAAAGCTTTCTTCTGTGCTTATAAACAAGAGGAGCAACAGATGCGAAAACCGCGCTTGAGAGGAAATTCATAATAAGACCGTAAACTCCGGTGTCGCTGATGGAGATAAACTCAAGGAGCGCAACAACAGCGGCCATGGAAACACCTGCAAGAGGGCCGAAGAACATAGCGCCGATAGTCATAAATGCATCCTTAAGGTCAAAGGTGAGAAATGAAACGTTGATGCGGAAGAACATTCCTATATAAGCAACAGCGCAGAAAAGTGCTACTGCAACTAATTTTTTTGTTTTTTCAAGAGTATTTGTTTTCATAAAAAAAGCCCCTTTCTGATGAAAAAGGGGGAACAATACGCCCTGCAAGCATGCAGAGCTCTATCTTTTAACATCCGGACTATAACCGTCGGTATAGGATTTGCACCTATTCAGCTCCGAAAGGAGGTCGCGGACTTATGCCGAGTGGCAATCACCGCCGGTAAGGATTTGCACCATTCCCCAAAGATAAAACGTCTATATATTTTTTATCCCGGAGCTTGCGCTCCGGGATAAATATATTAACTTAAAAAGTTAATTATGCAAGGATTTCAGCAACAACGCCGGAACCAACTGTTCTACCACCCTCACGGATAGCGAAACGGAGACCCTTCTCGATAGCGATAGGTGTGATAAGCTCAACTGTCATATCTACGTTATCGCCAGGACGGCACATGTCTGTACCTTCGGGAAGTGTGATTGTACCTGTAACGTCTGTTGTTCTGAAGTAGAACTGAGGTCTGTAGCCAGAGAAGAAGGGCTTCTGACGTCCGCCTTCCTTTTCTGTAAGAACGTAAACCTGACCAACGAACTTTGTGTGGGGGTTTACGGAGCCGGGCTTACAAAGAACCTGACCTCTTTCGATCTCGTTCTTAGCTACACCACGGAGAAGAGCACCGATGTTGTCGCCAGCTTCAGCCTGGGGAAGAAGCTTGTGGAACATTTCAACACCTGTAACAACAGTTGTCTTTCTCTCTTCTGTAAGACCGATGATTTCTACTGTATCGGATACCTTAACTGTACCACGCTCTACTCTACCTGTAGCAACTGTACCACGGCCGGAGATGGAGAATACGTCCTCTACGGGCATAAGGAAGTCAAGGTCAGACTTTCTTTCAGGTGTGGGGATGTATTCGTCAACAGCAGCCATAAGCTCCTGGATAGCAGCGTATGCGGGATCGGAAGCATCGTTAGCAGCTTCGAGAGCTACACGAGCAGAACCCTTTACGATCGGAATATCGTCGCCGGGGAAGTCATACTCGGAAAGGAGCTCACGGATTTCCATCTCAACGAGCTCGAGAAGTTCTTCGTCGTCAACGAGGTCGCACTTGTTCATGAATACAACGATTGCAGGAACGCCTACCTGACGAGCGAGAAGGATGTGCTCACGTGTCTGCTGCATAGGACCGTCGGAAGCAGCAACAACGAGGATAGCGCCGTCCATCTGAGCTGCACCTGTGATCATGTTCTTAACATAGTCAGCGTGTCCGGGGCAGTCAACGTGTGCGTAGTGACG
>JAZQVW010000038.1:0-13436 GCA_045632025.1 Candidatus Avispirillum sp.
ATATAGAACAGATCCTTCAAGTCAATTGAGCCGTTTTCGTCAATATCTGCTGCTGCCTTTTCTTCTGCTGTGGGTGTTACAAGCTTCTTTGCAAAGAGCTTCATTCTGAATACGTCCTTTGCATCGATCTTTCCGTCGCCGTTATCGAAAATATCACCGATAACAACGTCGCTTGCTGTTTCATCCTCTTCACCGCAGTTCTTACATACGCCGTTCTCGTAATCGTGGCCAAGAGACTCAATTGTTGTACCCTCTTCGTGGCCGCAATTGAAGCAGAGACCGCCTACGTAGCCGTCCTCTTCACACGTTGCCGCAATAACAGTTTCCTTCATATTGTGGCCGTGTGCCTCTACGTCTGCAAGCTTTATTATATTATCGCAGAACTTACATACGTCGTTCTTTGCGCCTGCCGCTGTACAAGTGTTGGTGTACTGAACGTGATTTGTGTGGACCTCTGTTTTTATAACAGTATCACAGTTGGAGCAATACACGTCGTGCTGACCTGTATACTTTGTGCTTGCTGTGTACTGAAGGAACTCTGTATCCTTATGATAAGGAGTTACGTCCTTATAAGTTGAATAAGAGCAGATGGAGCAGGAATACTTGATCTTACCTGTTACTGTACAGCCTGTAGCAGTTACGGTTGTCTTTGTCCAATTGTCGCCTTCAAGGTCGGAATGGAGCGCGGGGATATATTCAATATCAATTGCGCCGCAAGCCTTACATGTGTAAGTCTTTTCGCCCATTACAAGACAGGTTGCCTTCTTTGTTACCTTGCCGCCGTCAAAATTATGGTTGCAGACCTCTGCTGTTGCCGCCTCAAGCTGATTACCAAGCTCGATTCTCTGAAGCGCCATAACGTCATAATCGTCAAGGCTTGAATCAAATGCGCTGCGGTCAAACTTGGGAAGAGAGAGATACTGCGCAATGTTATCGGAAACCGCATCTACGATAGCATCAGCCGCCGCGTCACCACGAAGCTCCTCAAGCATTGTGAGCATCTGATATTCCTCAATACCGTCTCTTATATGCTCAACTCTGACTGTTCCAACGTAGTCAAGCTTTGTGAAGTTACCCTGAGATGCCGCATAGAAGAGAGTTCCGTTACCGTGGATGCAATGATTGGGATTGGTATAAACGTGCTTATTCGTTCTCCAGCCGCCCGTCTTATTACCTGTTACAGTTTTATCTGTGAAGTTGTCGTTTTCGCTGTTATACTCGTTCCAGTTGTTTGTGCCGTAATAGAGATAACCTGTTACGTCCTCCTGATAAAGCTGCCAGAAGAGCATCTTTGTCTGAAGACCTGTGCTTTCAATAAGATGGTTAGCATAAGTATATGAATTGTTCCAGCCTGCGCTGTACGCCCAGAGAACGTTATTACCTGCGCCCTCACGGTTTCTTACGATATTGCTGGAAATAGCGCGGTCTCTGAACTCACCGAACACTCTTTCCCAGTTGAAATATGCCTCTCCCGCTCTGATACTGCCGGAGATGGAGCCTGAAAGGCTTCTGACTCTTGCTGTGTTCGAGTTGTTGCCAAGATAGCCTGCCTCGTCAAGAATATAAAGAGGAGTGAAGGCATACATCTGGGGACACCAGATATTAATAGACTCAGTATCGATCATAGCCTGTGTTCCGTCCATAAGAAGAGAGGGATCAAGGCTTGCCATAGTCTGCTTATCGTATACGTTATAGGGATAGGGATGGTCGTTATGATAAGGAACGACCTTTGCCGCATCGGGCCAGTACTTTTCAAGTGTTTCGGAGGTTATGATAACGTCCTCAACAGTTGAGCCCTTGGGCTTGGTTATACCGAGAGCCGCATAATGGTCCACGATAGCCTGCTGCTGCTCATCGGACATTGCCTCGTCAATGGTGTAGAAATAGAACTTATCCTTGATCTCGTCCCACTCTGCCATAGAGGAAAGATCCTCGTAGATCGCCTCGTAGCCGGGATATTTATCAAGCTGATCGCGATAAGTATTGCCGTAGCCGCCGTTTACAGCGGAAACTCTGATGGCGTTAACTCGGGGGTTGGTGAGATAGGGGTTTGAGGAATTAAGCTCACCGGGAACGTCCATTGCAAGGATTCTGTTTTCAAGCAGATAGTCGTAATATTCCTGATACGTGCCGTATTTATCGGGAGAGTTTCCAAGATAAAAGGACGTCTGAAGCGCTGTTTCCTCTTCAATTACGAAATCCCAAACGTAAGCGTAAACGGTTGCCGTCTTAACTGTCTGCTTCTCAGCGTTTGTTACGTTCAGCTGAGCGGAATACCAACCGGAGGGAGTTTCCTCGGTTGACTTAAGACGAATATAGAACGCCTGGCTCTTTCCGCCGTTAAGCTGGAAATTTGGCATAGCTATAGCATTTCCCGACGTGGAATAAATGGGAACCATGGGGTCGGGCTGCTCACCCTCGCGAAGGAAGGTGTTTTCAGCAGTTGCGCCGTAATAGCCAAGAGTGTCAAGATCGGTGAGAGTTACGTACATCTGATAATAGATATCTGCATCGATCTGATTTCCGAATTCATCGGCAAATGGGGTTACGGACACCTTCATCTTCTCTTTCGTTTCGTCGGAATAAAGAACGAACTGAGCGTTTTCAATTTCGTTTTTACCCATATAAACGGAGTACGTGTCCATACCTGAGGGGGTAGTATCGCTTGTCATAACCTTTTTGAAGGAATGCTCAAACCACATCTTGATAGATTCATCCTCATTGGGAGCGATCTGAGGCGTGTATATATCGGACGGGTCTGCTGTGGTGCTTGCGGCGCCTGAGAAAATACCTGCGCAAAGCCCCACCATGATCACGGCTATGGCAAGAACTATAAGAGTTCTTTTCACTTTTTTATCCTCCTTGTATTTTTACGGTACTTATTTGTGTATCTATACCGATTTTATCATATGCGGCATCCAAAGTCAACAAAACCGGAGGCCGCCGATCGCTTTTGTACGTCTACACAAAAGGCAAATGCCGTTTTTGTTACAGTAACATAAACGGCATTTGTATAAAATATTGATCAATCAATGGAAACGACCGTATATCCGTCGTCCTCTATCTTCTGTCGAAGCACGTCGTTTGAAACCTCAGCCGAAAGCTTAAGAGCCGCTGTTCCCTTTTCGTGGCTTACCTCAGCCTCAAGAACGCCTTCGATCGCCATAAGAGTTTTCTTAACTCTTGCCTCGCAATGAGGGCACATCATCCCTTCGATCTTTATAACCTTTTCCATTTTCTTTTCCTCCTTTATATCTTCTTTTTTATTTTTAAGCTTTATAAAATTAAGTCTCAGCGCATTGGAAACTACGGAGAAGCTGGACAGGCTCATAGCCGCCGCGCCAAACATGGGGCTGAGGCTTATTCCCCAAAGAGGCACGAACGCTCCTGCCGCAAGGGGGATGCCGATTACGTTATAGAAAAACGCCCAGAACAGATTCTCCTTTATATTTTTGAGAGTTTTTCGGCTGAGCTTTATTGCAAAAACTGCGTCCATAAGGCTGCCGTGCATAAGAACGACGTCAGCCGCGTCGATTGCGATATCAGTTCCTGCTCCGATTGCAACGCCCACGTCAGCTCGGGTGAGGGCAGGCGCATCGTTTATTCCGTCGCCGACCATTATGACCTTTCCTTCACTCTGAAGCAGGCGGATGACCTTTTCCTTCTCGGAGGGGAGCACTCCCGAAATAACACGGTCAACTCCAACCTGAGCGGCTATTGCGCTCGCCGTTCTTTCGTTGTCACCCGTCAGCATAACCGTCTTGATTCCCATATTCTTAAGCTCTGCTACGGCATCTGCACTGTCCGCCTTAAGCTTATCTGCAACGGCAATGATTCCCACAAGCGCTCCGTCACAAGCAAAATACAGAGGAGTTTTTCCGCTATCCGCAAGAGCCTCAGCTCTCGCCACCATACTATCCTCAATATGAGCAAGCTCCGAAACGAAGGAAAGCTTGCCGCCGACCACCGTTCTGCCATCTATTACCGCTCTCAGTCCGTTTCCTGCAACTTCCTCAAGGTCCATTGCGGGCATGATCTGCGCCCCGCGCTTCTCCCCAAGCTGTGCAACTGCTCGCGCCAAGGGATGCTCGCTGTTTTTTTCAAGGCTTGCCGCAAGAGAGATCAATTCCCTCTCGGTTATCCCAAAGGGAATAATATCAGTCACCTCAGGACGTCCGCTTGTGATAGTTCCCGTTTTATCAAGGGCAACTATTCCGACTCTGCCCGTTTCCTCAAGGCTTGCCGCCGTTTTAAACAGCACTCCGTTTTTTGCGCCCATACCGCTTCCCACCATTATGGCAACGGGAGTTGCAAGTCCGAGTGCGCAGGGGCAGCTGATAACGAGAACGGCAATAGCGTGAGAAAGAGAAGCTCCGACGCTCTCGCCTGCAATAAGCCAGATGACAAAGGTCAGCACCGCAATGCTCATTACGACGGGAACGAAAACGGCAGATACCTTGTCTGCTATCTTTGCAATGGGCGCCTTTGTTGCCGCCGCATCGCTTACTGTTTTTATAATGCTTGCAAGAGTAGTGTCCTCGCCAACACGGACGGCCTCACAGTATATCACTCCGGAACGGTTCATAGTTCCTGCAAAGACCTTATCTCCCTTAGCCTTATCAACGGGAAGGCTCTCACCCGTCAGTGCAGACTCGTCAACTGAGCTGTGCCCCTCAGTTATCACTGCGTCTACCGCTATAGCCTCTCCCGGGCGAACAACAAAAACGTCGCCTCGTGAAATCTCCTCAACGGAAACCGTTACCTCACTGTCATCGCGCAGCACCGTAGCGGTTTTGGGCGAAAGCTTCATCAGAGCCTCAAGAGCATCAGTGGTTTTCCCCTTTGCTCTTGCCTCAAGCATCTTGCCAACGGTTATAAGCGCAAGGATCATTGCGGCAGATTCAAAATAAAGCTGATGGAGCATATGATGCGCCGCATCCTGCTCTCCCGACCAAGCCGCGCCTGCCATCATAAAAACGACCGCCGCGCTGTAAACAAAGGACGCCCCGGACCCAAGAGCAACCAGCGTGTCCATATTGGGAGAGCGATGCCAAAGGCCCTTTGCGCCGTTTATAAAGAATTTCTGATTTATGACCATAACCATAGCGGACAGTATCAGCTCTATAAGAGCGATGACCAATGGATTTTCACCTACGGCCGCAGGAAGAGGCCATCCCCACATAACGTGACCCATTGAAACGTACATCAACACTAAAAGCACAATGACGGATGAAGCAAGACGCCCCCAAAGGCTCTTCTCCGCCGCCTCAGCGCCTGAGGCAATCTTTGCGCTTTCCTTTTTTTCTCCTACGGCCGAGGCTCCGTAGCCCGCCGCCTCAACCGCGCTTATTATTTCAGCGGCAGAGGCGCTTCCCTCAACCACCATTGAATTTGTCAGCAGATTAACTGTGCAGCTATCCACTCCGCCAAGCGCCGAAACGGCCTTTTCCACCCTTGCACTGCAGGCGGCACAGCTCATACCTGTTATATTATATTTTCCCATTTCAGCCTCATTTCATAAGCTTCTGCAAAACCGAAACAAGCTCATCTACAGTTTCGTCCTTACCGACGCGGATATCATCCGCAACGCAGGTGCGGATATGCTCCGAGAGAAGCTCGCGGTTAAAAGCATTCAAGGCCGCACTTATAGCGCTGACCTGAACTAATATATCCGTGCAATAAGCATCGCTCTCAACCATCTTGCGAACACCGCGCACCTGACCCTCAATTCGGCTAAGTCGGTTTAAAAGAGACTTGTATTCCGCCTCCGAACGCTGCTTCTTTTTACAGCAATTACAATTTTCCATATGCCCTCCTATACCCCGAGGGGGTATTTTTATTATACGACTTTTTCAAAGTCTTGTCAAGCGATCAATACCACATTGCATCATTGGATTTCGGTAAACGATAATTTAGCGCATTAGCCTTCCCCTGGGGGAAGGGGGTTAGTGCAGCTAAAACGATTAAGTATCGTTTTAGCTGCACTAACCCCCTCCCCCATGGGAGGGCTAAGGGACTAAACGATAATTTATCTCTCAAAATCAAAAAAACCACACAAAATTCACCCAAAATTCATATAAGGGTGTATAATATATAACATAATATTGAAAATCTATAAACCGGGAGGAAAAACGGTTTGATCGAAGTTAAAAATCTGACAAAAAACTATGGCCCCGTGGCAGCTGTTAAAGGCATAAGCTTTACAGTTGAATCGGGACACATCTACGGTTTTCTCGGCCCTAACGGAGCCGGAAAATCTACTACAATGAATATGATAACCGGTTGCCTTGCGCCCACGTCCGGCGAAGTCACCATCGGCGGTTATGATATCATTGACGACGCAGTTGAAGCAAAGAGCTGCATTGGATATCTCCCTGAGATTCCCCCGCTCTACCCTGATATGACTCCCTTTGAAATGCTTTGCTTCGTTGGCAGAGCAAAGAAGCTGAAAAAGGCTGAGCTTTACGACGAGGTCGAGGCTGTTATGGAAAAGACAGGCATTCTCGACGTTGCCGACCGCCTTATCAAAAATCTCTCCAAGGGATATAAGCAGAGAGTTGGTATTGCCATCGCTCTTATGGGCAACCCCGACATCATCATTCTTGACGAGCCCACAGTTGGCCTTGACCCCATCCAGATCATGGAGGTTCGCGATCTTATCCGCGAGCTTGGCGAGGACCACACGGTCATCCTCTCCAGCCACATCCTACAGGAGATCTCCGCAGTTTGCGACTACGTTATTATGATCTCCAAGGGAACCATCGTTGCGTCCGACACTCTTGAAAATCTCCTTGCAAAAACAGGAGACTCAAAGAAGCTTAAGGTTGAAACAACCGGCAGCGAAGATTCCCTCCGTGCAGCGCTTTCCGATATTAAGGAGATCAACTCCATCACGGTCACAGAAGGAGAAAAGACTCTTCTCACAATTGAGACCGATAAGAATGACGACGTCAGAGAAAAGGTTATCCTTGCGCTCACCAAAGGCGGCCACAGCCTTCTCTCCATCGCAGAGGAGCATTCCAGCCTTGAGGACGTTTTCGTGTCCCTTGCAGGAGAGAGCCTTGACGCAGGCGCGGCATATGCTATGGAAAAGGAAGCTGAAAAGCAGGAAAAGCTTGAGGCAAAGCGCGCTAAGAGCGGCAAGAAGGTTAAGGTGAAGTCCAGCCTCGGCCCCGCTTACTACGACGAGGAATATATAAGCGACGACCCCATATCCGACACCAAAGAGGAAGAATATTCTCCCCTTTTCGGAGCAAAAAATGATGAAGAGGAGGAAAACGACTAATGAATGCAGTTTACAGACGTGAATTAAAGGCCAACCTCTTCAGCATGACAGGAACCATCTTCGTGGTTTTTGCTCTTGTATTTATCGGCATCTACTGCGCAAGCACTATCTTCACAAGCGCATCCCCCCATATTGAATATGCTATCTATAACGCAAGCTTTATGTCCCTTTTAGCTGTTCCCGTGCTCACAATGCGCACCTTCTCTGAGGAAAGACAGACTAAGGTCGACCAGCTGCTTTATTCCCTCCCCCTTACAACTACCGATATCGTTCTCGGAAAGTTTTTCGCACTTGCAACTGTTATGGCCATCCCCACAGCAGTTACGTGCTTCTTCCCTCTCCATATGGCATCCTTTGCAGGCGAGGGCAACGTTAATCTTGTGCTTATATATGCAACCATCCTTTGCTATTACCTCCTTGGCTGCACAGTTATCGCAATCTGTATGTTCCTTTCCTCTCTCACAGAGAGTCAGGTCATCTCCGCAGTTATGAGCCTTGCGGCAGTTCTTCTCCTCTTCTATATGTCCTCATTTGCTTCTATGATGACAACAAGCGCGGCAGTTTCTCTCGCCGTTGTTATTATCATCGCGGCAGCTATCGCATATATCGTATGGACGTCCGTTAAGAACTATATCATCGCAGGTGCTGTTGGCGGCGTGCTCGTTCTCGCAAGCATCATCACCTACGTTATCAAGTCCTCTCTCTTCGAGGGACTCCTCGGCAAGATATTTAAGGCTCTTGCTATTTTCGATCCCATAGGAAACTTTGTAAACGGTATCTTTGATATCTCAACTATCATTTATTATATCTCATTCATCGCTCTGTTCATCTTCTTCACAGTTCAGTGCGTTGAAAAGAGACGTTGGAACTAAGGAGGTCTTGATGAAAATGAATAAGTCAAATAAGAAGATCATCAAGATCGGCTCCTACAGCATCGGGCTCACAGCCTTTGCTATTGCAATCGTTATTGTACTCAACCTCTTTATCGGCCAGCTTCCTTCCAATATCATCAAGCCCGATATGACAGCAGATGCTATCCTCACCTTCGGCGAAGAAACAAAAAAGCTGGTGTCAGAGATCAAAGAAGACATCACTATTTATCACGTTGTAAAGGAAGGCAATGAACAGCCCTATATTGAAGAGCTTCTCCAGCGATACAAGGCAGAGAGCTCCAAAATAAAGGTTCAGAAGATCGACCCCGTTAAAAAGCCCACCTTCACTGCTGAATACACTAAGGATCAGCTCTCCGACAACTCTCTTATCGTTGTTAGCGAAAAGAGAAGCACGGTTATTGACGGAGAGGAATTCTTCCTCTACGAGCCCACAGGCTATGAGGGCACCTTTATCACCTATGCTGAATATATCAATTATGCTCAGATCTATGCTCAGAGCGGATATTCCTTTACAGCAACAGAATACTTCCTTGGTGAAAAGGAAATTTCAGGCGCTATCGACTACGTTTCAAACGAGATCCTTCCCGTTGTTTATCAGCTTGCAGGACACGGCGAAACAGCCTTTGGCACAGCGTTCACTCAGCTTACAGAAACAGAAAACGTTGAAATGAAGAGCCTCACCCTTATTGCAGGCGAAACCGTTGCTGTTCCCGCAGATGCAAAGGCAGTTTTCATAAACGTTCCTCAGAGCGATATCACAGAGGAGGAATACAAGGCTCTCAAGAAATATCTCGACGAGGGCGGCTATATCATCCTCACAACCTACGGCGAGCTTTACAATGCTGAAAAAACTCCCAATTTCACAAAGCTCACAGATTATATGGGCCTTAAGGCAAGAGCGGACATCATTATGGAGGATTCCGCCGACCACTATTATCAGGCGCCCTATTACCTGCTTCCCGAGGTTCAGAGCGCAGGTATCACAGGAGAGCTTGCAGGA
The DNA here is from genome assembly GCA_045632025.1 of Candidatus Avispirillum sp. GTDB lineage: Bacteria > Bacillota > Clostridia > Oscillospirales > CAG-272 > Avispirillum. The sequence continues at coordinate 9,179 of JAZQVW010000038.1, forward strand.
CAGAATTACACAGTTCTTTCTATGTACGCAAGCCCCATTGAGGAAACTAAGGCTGAAAACAGAAGCGTTACTCCCCTTTTCAAAACCTCCGATAAGGCTTATATCTACGATGAATCTATAACTGATATAAGCAAGGTTGAAAAGAGCAAATACAACGTGGCTTATCAGTCTCAGATAGCCAACGGCGAAACAGGCGAAACTGCAGGAACTCTTATCTGGTTCTCAAGCTTTACAATGTTTGACGACCAGATGGCAAGCTTCGGCAACTCCTTCGTTTACACAACTATCCTGCAGAAGACCTGCGGTAAAACAACCTCCATCAACGTTGCAGGAAAGGCTATCTCCAATCCCATGCTTAACGTGACCGCGGCAGATGCTCTCGTTGGCTACACAGCCTACGTTGTTATCATTCCTCTTGCATTCCTTGTAACAGGATTTGTTCTCTGGATCAAACGCCGCCGTAAATAAGAGAGGCTGCAAATGGTAAAGAAAAAGAAAAACAAGGTCCTCCCCCTTATTATTATGGCAGGAGTTTTGGCAGCCCTTATTGTAGGCTACGCAGTGCTCTCAAGCTATAATGCAAAAAAGGCCGAGGAGGAGGCCGACACTGAAAGCTCTACTATCGAGGTCCTCAAAAAGGATAAGGCTATCCCCGTCAGCGTTTCATATAAGGTTGAGGATACAACTCTTTCCTTCTCCTACGTTAACGAAAAATGGACCTATCCCGCAGACGAAACCTTCCCCCTTAACAGCGCAGCCGTTGCTACAATGGTTGCAGGACTGACAGATATCAAGGCGGCTTCGATCGTTGACCTTGAGGGCGCCGACGTTGATTCCTTCGGCCTCGAAAGCCCTGCACAAACTCTTAAGGTTGCCTTCTCCGACGGAACTGATTACACCCTTCAGTTTGGTATCGTTAATACCTATAACGGACAGCAGTATATGAGCATCAGCCAGAGCGAGAACGTATATCTGGTTGAAAGCTCTATGGCTTCCGGATTTTCCAAAAAGCTTTCCGACCTCTTCGCAAGCGAGATATGGACTCTCCAGAATGATGCCGTAACCGCTGAGGACATTACCTCGGTTGTAATAGAATCAGCCGATGGACAGACTAACACCGTTGATAACGAAAAGGGCGTGGAAGAGCTTTTCAATCTGGTTTATAAGCTGAATCTCTCAAATTGGGAGGACCATTATGCTGATGAAACCGAGATGAAGGAAACCTACGGTATTTATCCCGAAGGAGACAGAGTGACTCTCAATTACACTAAGTCCACCACTATCACAAACGACGACGGTACAAAAACAACGGCTGATATTCCCGCCTCCTATACGGTTTATTTCGGATATGAATTTGAAATAGCTGAGGACGAGGCTGAGGAAACCACGTCCGCTGAAAATGATACGACCGCATCTGAAGATGAGGGACCCGAAATGAAGTTCTTCTATACCCAGAAGGGCTCAACTGTTGTTTACTCCAAGGAAAAGAACGTGGCCGACGATATCTTTGAATATCTCTCCTACACTGCTCCCGAAGAAACAACAAATGCCGAATAATGATATCCTACAAAAAAGACCTGCAGCAATATCTGCAGGCCTTTTTTATCATCAAACGATATTTTATCTAAATCTTAAAATTTTTCCACTTAAGGTTGCAAAAAATGCTTTTCTGGAGTATAATATACTTTGTATACTAATGCAATCAACCAAATTAAGATAGATCACATTTTGAAAGGAATTACACTTATGGGTTTGGGCTTATTCAATATGCGCAAAGATATCGGAATAGACCTGGGTACTGCTACTGTCCTTGTTTACGTTAAGGGCAAGGGTATCGTTTTAAAAGAGCCCTCCGTTGTAGCCATCGACCGAAACACAGACAGAATCCTCAAGGTGGGTAAGGAAGCTCAGATGATGCTTGGCAGAACCCCCGGTAATATAACAGCAATAAGACCTATGAGAGACGGAGTTATCAGCCAGTATGAGTACACTCTCCGTATGATCCAGTATTTCATCCGCCGTGCTTGCGGCTCTGTTATAGGCTCTCCCAGAGTTGTTATCTGCGTTCCCAGCGGAATCACAGAGGTTGAGGAAAGAGCGGTTGTTGACGCTGCAACTCAGGCAGGTGCAAAGAAAACTTATCTTATAGAGGAGCCTGTTGCCGCTGCAATAGGAGCCGGAATCGATATCTCAACTCCAAACGGACATATGATCGTTGACATCGGAGGCGGTACAACAGACGTTGCTGTTATCTCCCTTGGCGGCGTAGTTGTTTCAGAATCCATTAAGGTCGCAGGAGATAAATTTGACGAAGCGATCATCAGATACGTTCGCCGCAGACATAACGTGCTTATCGGCGAGCGCACAGCAGAAGAGATCAAGATCAAGATCGGCGCTGCATGGCAGAGAGACGAGCCTAAGGTTATTGAAGTCAAGGGCCGATGCCTCGTTCAGGGACTTCCCCGCGTTGTGCAGATCTCATCCCTTGAAATGCCCGATGCACTTGAAGAGCCTATCACAGCGATTATTGAAGCCGTTTGTTCCGTTATTGAAAGAACTCCCCCTGAGCTTGTTGGCGATATTCTCTATAACGGTATCGTGATGACAGGCGGTGGCTCACTGCTCTACGGACTTGATAGACTTATTGCAAATGTTACAGGTATCAGAACAAGAGTTGCAGATAAGGCAGTTTCCTGCGTTGCTATCGGAACAGGTCTCGCACTTGATAATATTTCAAAAATCCCCGAGGGAACCATCAATATTTCCCGCCAGCGCCAGAAGCGCCTGTGATAAGAAATATTTAAAATGTGCTTGACAAATTATATTTAATATGATATCATTATTGGGCGCTTGAGAAAGCGCCCAATATATTTATTCGGAAGGCTATCGAAGCGGGGACGTTTGCGAGCGCTGCCAGTGGCAGATAAAGCGAGCAAAAAGGAGTGGCAGCGGTCGGCGATTGGCGAGCAAACTTCTTGCGAAGACAGAGCCGGGCACCGCAACAGGACATAACGAGGCGGAGCCTAAATAAAATTGAATAATGCAGTTATCTCTGAAAAGAGTTAACATATACGGAAGGCTATCGAAGCGGTCATAACGAGGCGGTCTTGAAAACCGTTTGGGTTCACGCCCACGTGGGTTCGAATCCCACGCCTTCCGCCAAATAAAAAAGGACTTGCTTTCGCAAGTCCTTTTTTATTTTATCCATTGCGAAAGCAATGGTATCTCATCACGCGTTAGCGTGTATATCACCAAGGGCGGCAACCCGCCCTTGTATTTCATCACGCCTTTAGGTGTGTATTAAAATCGCTTTCGCAATGATGATATACAAGACTTCGTCTCAAGACAAAGTCTTGATGATATGCAATTCCTGCGGAATTGATGATATACAACGGCAAAGCCGTTGATAAAAAGCGTAAGCGATCTAACATATCAAAAAAGCGGCGGGAGCAAGCCCCCGCCCTACAAGTTACTACCATCCTGCATTCGCAGGCAGCGCCCACAAAACTCAAAACAAATTTCTGACCTCAAATCTGTTCTTGCACTTGGGGCAAACAACGTTGTGGCTGCCCTTCTTTCTGGGAAGACGAAGAGTCGCCTTGCAGGCAGGGCATTTCTTGTAGGTGAAATGTCTGAAGTCTCTTATCTTGTTTTTCTGCAAAACAAAGAAGGGCTTAACTCTTCCCCAAATGCGCATAAAGCGCTCGTTTTCCTTGCGTCTGGCAGGAATATTTCTTGAAAATACTCTGAACACCATAATGAATAACGCCGCAAGCCCTACAAGGCTTACAAGGGCGCGAACAACGTTTATCTTAATAAATCCCTGCGCTATCCAAGTGAGAATATAGAACACAAACAGCCCGTAATAAAGCCCGTCTATGCCATACCTTCCCCACATAAAGCGCTGAAGCTTATCGCGAAATCTCATTTTTATATACCAATCCTTTTTGCCATTATTACCCTATATTGTATTCCACACTTGTGACGCTTTATATTACATATTATTAAATTTATGGAAATATTTAATAAAAAAAGGCACTTCTTTCGAAGTGCCTTCTTTTATTTCAGCTTTTATTTAATGATCTCAGGCCATTTACCGTTCTTGATACGGATCTTGATATAGAACAGATCCTTCAAGTCAATTGAGCCGTTTTCGTCAATATCTGCTGCTGCCTTTTCTTCTGCTGTGGGTGTTACAAGCTTCTTTGCAAAGAGCTTCATTCTGAATACGTCCTTTGCATCGATCTTTCCGTCGCCG
>JAZQVW010000039.1:0-12318 GCA_045632025.1 Candidatus Avispirillum sp.
ATCGTCGTCCTTAACGTAAGCCTGCTCAACGAGACAAACTCTTTCGTAGAACTTGCCGATCTTACCTGTTACCATCTTTTCGATGATAGCGTCGGGCTTGTTAGCGTTCTTTTCATCGTTCTTGATCTGAGCGATGAGGATTGCCTTCTCTTCTTCTACTGCGCTTGCAGGAACCTGATCTCTGGAGATGTATGCAGGAGGGTTACCAGCTGCGATCTGGAGAGCGATGTTCTTTGCGAATTCAGCAAATCCTGCGTTGTTAACAGCTGCATCGTCAGCTACGAACTTAACGATAACACCTGTGCCGCCGTTGCCGTGGATATATGTGGAAACAACACCGTCAACGATAACGAAACGACGAATGTTCATGTTCTCACCGATTGTGAAGATCATGTCCTTGAGCTTAGCTTCAACTGTGAAGTTATCATCGTACTTCTCAGCGAGGAAAGCCTCAACTGTTGCAGGTCTTGTTGCGAGAAGTGTCTTCTCAAGACCGCGAACAAATTCCTTGAATGTTTCGTTCTTAGCAACGAAGTCTGTCTCGGAGTTAACCTCGATCATAACTGCTGTGTTGCCTTCAACCATAATATCTACTACGCCCTCAGCTGCAACTCTGCCTGCCTTCTTTGCTGCTACGGAAAGGCCCTTCTCACGAAGGATCTTTACTGCCTCATCGAAGTCACCGTTTGCCTCATTGAGAGCCTTCTTGCAATCCATCATACCTACGCCTGTCTTAGCGCGAAGGTCGGATACCATCTTAGCTGTAATAGCTGCCATTTTTATATCCTCCTAAATTTTTCGTTGATTTATTTTTTATATAATTACTCAGCGTCAGCTTCTGCAGCAGCCTCAACAGCTTCGCCTGCATCTTCTGTCATCTGCTCGCCCTGTCTGCCTTCGATAACTGCGTCAGCAAGAACGGATGCGATAAGACGGATAGCGCGGATAGCGTCATCGTTACCGGGAATTACATAGTCTGCGTCGTCGGGATCGCAGTTTGTGTCAACGATTGCAACTACGGGGATACCGAGTCTCTTAGCTTCGAGAACTGCGTTGTGCTCCTTGCGTGTATCTACGATAAAGATACAGTCGGGAAGGCCACCCATGTTCTTGATACCACCGAGGTTACGCTCGAGTGTCATCATTTCCTTCTGGAGAGCAGCAACTTCCTTCTTGGGAAGCATATCGAATGTGCCGTCAGCCTGCATCTTCTCAAGGCTGTTAAGTCTTGCGATGCTTGTCTTGATTGTCTTGTAGTTTGTGAGCATACCGCCGAGCCAACGTACGTTTACGTAGTACTGACCGCAGCGCTCAGCTTCTTCGCGGATTGCATCGGAAGCCTGCTTCTTTGTACCAACAAAGAGAACGTTGCCGCCCTGCTCGGAGATCTCGCGAATGAACATATAAGCTTCTTCGAACTTCTTGATTGTCTTCTGAAGGTCGATGATGTAGAGGCCGTTACGCTCTGTGAAGATGTATTCAGCCATCTTAGGGTTCCAGCGTCTTGTGTGGTGACCGAAATGTACACCAGCTTCAAGGAGCTGCTTAATAGAAACAACAGACATTTTAATGTCCTCCTTCGGTTTTTCCACCATACGTTTTCGGGATTCGCAGCCTTTTTCGGCACCGGCGTCCCACATAATACGTATGTGTGTTTTATTAATGTCACGCTTTCGCATGCATCGGTCATTCTACCATATTTTATTAGTCATTGCAAGGGGTAAAAAGTTGTGTTCACAGAAAATTTACAATTTTTGTTTATAGAATAATTTTTCGAAATTCCGTCAAAAATAACCAAAACGAAAGGAGATACTGTTTATGTCCAACAATCCTAAAATAAAAAGCATAACTGCAGACGAAATTCTCGATTCCCGCGGATGGCCCACCGTCTCTGCAACCATCACCACGGAGGACGGCCACGGAGCATACGCCTCCGTTCCCTCCGGCGCTTCCACCGGAAGCCACGAGGCTTGCGAATTAAGAGACGGGAATCCATCACGTTACCACGGCCGCGGTGTTCTTGCCGCCGTCGACAAAATAAACTCTGTGATCGCGCCGAAGCTGGAAGGAACGAATCTTAACCAGTCCTGCCTGGACAATCGCCTTCTCTCCCTTGACGGAACAGAAAACAAATCAAGGCTGGGAGCAAACGCCACCCTTGCCGTTTCTCTTGCGGCCGCAAGGGTCGGTGCCCTATGCGCAAATCAACCTTTGTATAAATATCTTGGCGGCGTCAACGCTCACCGTCTGCCCATTCCTATGATGAATATTTTAAACGGTGGCGCTCACGCCTCAAACAACGCTGACATTCAGGAATTTATGATAATGCCCGTTGGCTTTAACTCCTTTAGCGATGCCCTTCGCGCAGGAAGCGAAATTTATCACACCCTCGGCAAAATGCTTCGCTCCGACGGAAAAAGCACCGCAGTTGGTGACGAGGGCGGCTTTGCTCCCGACTGCGACAGCGAGCTTGAGATTCTCGACTATATGGTTGGAGCTATCCTTGACGCGGGCTACACCACAAACCAGGTGAAGATAGCTCTTGACGTTGCGGCAACAGAATGGTACGAGGACGGAAAATACACTCTCCCGAAAAGCGGCGAGGAAATGTCCGCCGCAGACCTTATTGACCGCTGGGAATTTCTCGCCTCCAAATATCCTATTATATCTATTGAGGACCCGCTCTCCGAGGACGACTTCGACGGCTGGAGGCTTATCACAGAAAGACTTGGCCACAAAATAATGCTTGTTGGCGACGACCTTTTCGTTACCAACCCCAAAAGGCTCTCCTACGGTATTTCAAACAACATAGCAAACTCCATTCTCATAAAGCCCAATCAGATAGGAACGCTGACGGAGACAATGGCCGTTATGAATATGGCCTCTGACGCAGGCTACAAGTTTATCGTTTCTCACCGCTCGGGCGAAACGGAGGACACGGCCGTGGCTGATATTGCCGTTGCCATGAACGCACCCTTCGTTAAATTCGGTGCCCCCTGCCGCGCAGAAAGAACGGCTAAATACAACAGACTGCTCCGAATCGAAAATCTGCTTGGCTCCTCTGCAGTTTATGGTTGATACTATCAACAATTATGGGGGAACTCTCTTTCGCAGAGACCTCCCCCATGCCCCCTCAGAGAACCTAGCGCCGCTATCAAAGCTTGTGCAACCGAGAATACACCTTCCCGCCCAATTAACCTCCTGCAGGTTAATTGGGTATAAGAAAAGAACAAGGGTACGCGGATGGATGTACACATCAATCCGCGTACCCTTGTTCTTTTCCATGCGACTTCAGTCGCATACGGGAAGGTTTGACAAACTATATTTTCGTACATAGTATGGTTTCGGGGGTCAAAGGGGGTGCTTTTACTAAAAGCACCCCCTTATAATAATTCGTTATTAAAGTCTTGCTGCAATCTCGCGGAGGAATTCCTCTGTGTTAACCTTCTTCTTGTTTTCGAGGTTGGAGAGGAGGTAAAGGTCGCCTGTCATAACGCCTTCCTCGATAGTTCTGATAGTTGCAGCCTCAAGTCTGTCAGCAAACTCGCAAAGCTCGAGAGTTTCATCAAGCTCACCGCGCTTTCTGAGAGCGCCTGTCCAAGCAAACAGAGTTGCAACGCTGTTTGTGGATGTTGTCTCGCCCTTAAGGTGCTTATAATAGTGGCGCTGAACTGTTCCGTGAGCTGCCTCATATTCATAAACTCCGTCGGGAGAAACGAGAACGCTTGTCATCATTGCAAGGCTACCGTAAGCTGTTGCAACCATATCGCTCATAACGTCGCCGTCATAGTTCTTACAAGCCCAGATATAACCGCCTTCGCTTCTTACAACACGGGCAACTGCGTCGTCGATAAGAGTATAGAAGTATTCGATGCCTGCAGCCTCGAACTTTTCCTTATACTCTGCCTCGTAGATCTCAGCAAAGATATCCTTGAAGCGGTGGTCATACTTCTTGGAGATAGTGTCCTTTGTTGCAAACCAGATGTCCTGCTTTGTATCAAGCGCATAATTGAAGCAGCTGCGGGCAAAGCTGGAAATGGACTTATCTGTGTTGTGCATACCCTGAATAACGCCTGCACCGTCAAAGTTATGAATTGTCTGTCTTGTTTCGTTGCCCTCAGCATCTGTGCAAACGATCTCGCACTTGGAGTTTGCAGGAACCTGCATCTCTGTGTTCTTATAAACGTCGCCGTATGCGTGACGAGCGATGGTGATGGGCTTTGTCCACGTGGGGATATAAGGAGTGATACCCTTTACGATAATGGGAGCGCGGAATACTGTACCGTCAAGGATAGCTCTGATAGTGCCGTTGGGGCTCTTCCACATTTCCTTAAGGTTGTACTCGGGCATACGAGCCGCGTTAGGTGTGATAGTTGCGCACTTAACTGCAACGCCGTATTTCTTTGTAGCCTCAGCCGCGTCGATAGTAACCTGGTCGTTTGTCTCATTTCTGTAAGGGAGACCGAGGTCGTAGTATTCGCTCTTAAGGTCTACGTAGGGGTTGATAAGTATATCTTTAATCATCTGCCAGATGATTCTGGTCATTTCGTCTCCGTCCATCTCAACGAGGGGAGTCTTCATCTGAATCTTTGCCATTTCATTGTCCTCCAATGCTAAAAAACTAAAACATATTTTATCATAATAAAGTCATGATGTCAATAAAAAAATCCGCTGTATAGAGAATACAACGGATTTTTCATCATTTCATATTATATCTGCCCTCAAGAGCGCGACGAAGAGTTAATTCATCGGCATAATCAAGGTCGCCGCCGACGGGCATTCCGTTTGCGATTCGGCTTGTCTTGATTCCCAGAGGAGCCAGAAGACGAGCCAGATACATAGCAGTTGTTTCACCCTCGGGGGTGGGATTGGTTGCAAGGATGACCTCTGTTACGCTGCCGTCAAGACGGGCAAGAAGCTCCTTTATCTTAAGCTTATCGGGACCGATGCCCTTCATTGGAGAAATTACTCCGTGAAGAACGTGATAAAGCCCCTTAAACTCTCTCACCTTTTCAACCGCCATTGCCGCGCGATAGTCCTCAACGACGCAGATAACGCTACGGTCGCGATTATCGGACGCGCAGATATCGCATATCTCACCTGTTGAAATATTCTGACAGCAGGAGCAGAACTGCAGCTCTCTTTTTACGGAAAGCAGAGCATCTGCAAACTCCTCAACGGAGGCTGAGTCCATATCAACAACGGAAAGAGCTAACCTCATGGCAGTTTTCTTTCCTATGCCCTCAAGGCTTCTGAATTTATCGCAGAGCCTTTCAAGCACCTCGGGATATTCTGCCATATCAGAACAGACCGGGCATACCGAGACCGCCCATATTAAGGCTGCCTGTGATCTTGCCCATTTCCGCACTATTTGTTTCGTTTACAGTTTTGATCGCCTCGTTTACGCCTGCAACGAGAATATCCTGCAGAGTTTCAACGTCGTCGGGATCAACTACGTCGGGATCGATCTCGATATTCTGGATCTCCATCTTACCGTTGATCTGAACCTTAACGGCGCCGCCGCCTGCGCTTATATCATAAACTCTTGCGTCAAGCTCTTCCTGAAGATTTGCCATATCCTCCTGCATCTTCTGAGCCTGCTTCATAATTCCCTGCATATTTGTGGGTCCGCCGCCGCGTCCCTGAGGAAGTCTTGCCTTCATAATATTTTACTCCTTTTTATTTATCATAATAAACTACCAAGCTCATCAGATACTGATGCCGATGCCTTGGCTTTTTCTTTTTTAGCTATAATGACCTCTGCCATTCCGTCAGTTATCTTAGCAATGGCAAAAGCCTCGGATATCTGCTTCTTTGCCTCGGCTGAATCAAGGATAACAGATCCGAATCCAACTGCATAGATGCAAAGCTTTTTGCCGTCTGCCGAAACCTCAACTACTGCCTCACGCACAAACTGAGTTATTCCGGGATTGATGCTCTCAAGACGGTTCACCGCCTCGCTTGTATCTCTCACCATCTCCCATGCGCCTTCTTTTTTAACCTCGGCCTTGGGAGCAGGAGCAGCTGTTTCCTTCACCGGCTCAACCTTCGGCTCCTCTGCCTTGGGCGCGGGGGCTGCCACAGGCATCTCTCCGAGAGAAAGGAGGGCTATCTTATCCTCAAGCTTTGCTATTCTTGCAGACAGCGCCTCGCTTGACTGCTCAAGCTCAGGTCTGCACATACGAAGAAGACACATTTCCGCCGTTAATCTCTTATTCTGCGGAGTTCTTGCCATTGATGCACTGCCCTCGTCAAGGATCTTGCAATAGTATATAAGCTCTGCCAAAGTGAACTTTGATGCAACACCGCTGAGCATTTCGTTTTCTGCCGCGGTCAGATCAAGATATGACGATGCATCGTCCGAATATTTTGAAACGAGCATATCGCGAACAAAGGAGATCAGCTCCTGCCAGAAAACCGCAATATCCTTTGAGGATGCAGTTATTTTAGCAACAGTTTCAAAAAGCTCGTTCATTTTATTGCTTTTAACTGCGCTCATAACGTTTGCAACAGCCTCGTAACCGCTGAGACCGAGAACGCTCTTGACTCTCTCTGCAGTAACGTCAGCTCCGCCTGCTCCGCAAAGCTCAAACAGACCGATAGCATCGCGCATACCGCCCTGTGCCTGACGGGCTATAAGCTGAGCCGCCTCAAGAGAAACGCTGAGTCCCTCTTTTTCGGCAATATACTGAAGACGGCCTGCAATAACGTTCATATCGATTCGTCTGAAATCAAATCTCTGACATCTTGAAACGATGGTTGCAGGGATCTTATGAAGCTCTGTCGTTGCAAGAACGAAAACTATATGAGCCGGAGGCTCTTCAATTGTTTTCAGCAGGGCGTTGAACGCTTCTGTTGAAAGCATATGGACCTCGTCGATTATATAAACCTTCTTTTTCAGCATTGAAGGAGTATAAACGACCTCCTCGCAAAGACGGCGGATATCTCCTACGCCGTTGTTTGAAGCCGCGTCCATTTCAATAACGTCGGTTGCAATTCCCGAATCTATATCACGGCAGGAGGAACACTGACAGCAGGGACTTCCATTCTGAGGATTCTCACAGTTTACCGCCTTGGCAAGGATCTTTGCGCAGGTGGTTTTACCGGTTCCTCTTGAGCCGCAGAAAAGATATGCATGGGAAACTCTTTCGTTTGCCGCCTGAAAACGAAGCACGTCCGTTATATGTGCCTGACCGCACACGTCCTCAAAAACCTGAGGACGATATTTTCTGTATAAAGCCTGATGCATGTGACTCACTCCTTTCAGTCGTTCGCAAGGTCATAGGTAATAGCAAAAAGATAACGTTCAAATTCGCCCTAAGCGAATTTGCTCCTTCACTATTCACTATTCACTATTCACTCTTAACTGTTTTATTTCACTTGAAATAAAACAAGCCTCCGGGAAAGGCCATACGCCTGAAAATCGGCATAGCTTTGAGAGCGACATCGGCTTTCCTGCTCAGACAGGCACCTCAGCGGCACATCAGCTAAACTGCTTAATGCTGCTTGGTTCCCCACCTGACATGGTTCACAGCCGCTAATTGCGCTGAAACCCGCCTTTCAACACAGGAAAAACGATACAGACCTTCTCTCCACTACACCTCAAATCAGGACATAACCCCCGCATATAGCGGATTTCGGGTTCAGGAGCCCGCTACTCTCCCGGCTTGTATGACCTTACCCCGAGGCTTGTTTACCATAGTATTATACCACAGCAAAAAATCAATTGCAATATTTTTTTGACTTTTCCAAAAAATTACCCCTATCTTATAAAAAGTCTTTACAAATTCGTTATTTTAGAGTAAAATATATTAGGTATACTCTGCTTAAAGAGTTATATACCGTACTATCTTTATAAGGCGGTTATACGACATGAGCATTTCTTACAAAAGAGTTCTTCTCAAGCTCTCAGGTGAGGCGCTTGCAGGTGAGAACGGAATCATTAACTACGACTACATCCGTGAGATCGGTAAGATCGTTCGCGGCGCGGTTGAAGAAGGCGCACAGATCGCTATCGTTGTTGGCGCAGGCAATATCTGGCGCGGCAGACAGAGCTTTGTTGATATGGACAGAGTTCGCGCAGACCAGATGGGTATGCTGGCAACCGTTATCAACGCTCTCGCTATTCAGGACGCTTTTGCAGCTGAAGGCTGCGAGGCTGTTGTTATGACTGCAGCTGAAATGAATGCTTTCGCTGAGCACTTCACAAAGCGCGATGCTATCCGCGCTCTTGAAAGTGGCAAGGTAGTTATTTTCGGCGGCGGCACAGGAAGCCCCTTCTTCTCTACAGACACAACTGCTGTTCTTCGCGCGGCTGAAATCGAAGCGGACGTTATTATGATGGCAAAGAACATCGATGCTATCTATACAGCAGACCCCAGAAAGGACCCCAATGCTGTTCGCCTTGAGGAAACAACATACGAATATATCCTTGAGAACAAGCTCGGCGCTATCGACATCACAGCGGCAAGCCTTGCTATGGACAACAACCTCCCCCTCTATGCCTTCGGTCTTGATAAGGCTGAAAACATCGGTCGCGTTATCCGCGGCGAAAAGATCGGCACAAAAGTAAACTGTAAATAATTAATCTTTCAGGAGAATATAAATATGAAAATCGATTGCAAACCCTTTGAAGAAAAAATGAAGAAGTCCATTTCCGTTTACCAGGATCAGCTGGACACAATCCGCGCAGGCAGAGCTAACCCCGCTGTTCTTAACGGAATCATGGTTGAATACTACGGCACACCCACAGCTATCAACCAGATGGCAGAGGTTAAGGTTGCTGACGCCCGCACAGTTACTATCACTCCCTGGGATATGACAACTGTTAAGACAATCGAGAAGGAGCTCCTCGCTTCCGACCTCGGTATCACACCCATGTCCGACGGTAAGGTTATCCGCCTCACATTCCCTCAGCCCACAGAGGAGCGCCGCCGCGAGCTCACAAAACAGACAGCTAAGATGGGCGAGGACGCAAAGGTTCACGTTCGTAACATCCGCCGCGATGCAGTTGATGCAGCTAAGGCTATGAAGAAGAACGGCGAAATGACAGAGGATGAGCTCAAGGCTTCCGAAAAGCTCATTCAGGATCTTACAGATAAGTACGTTAAGGAGATCGACGCTGTTACTTCCAAGAAGAACGCAGAGATCATGGAAGTTTAAGATACTGTCGAAATTTTTTATCACTAAACCGGCTTGCCTTGACTATTTTTATAGTCAAGGCAAACTGTTGTTTATTATTTGCTATCTATCATAAACTGGAATAAATGGCAAATAATAGACAATAGTAATCTTTATAATTTCGAAAGGAAACGGGCAAATGCTTTTCAAAAAGAAAAACAAAGAAATTGACCTCTCCTCTCTTGATATGAAAAAGGTTGTTAGCGATGCCCGCCTTCAGCACATCGCTTTCATAATGGACGGCAACGGACGCTGGGCACAGAACAGAGGCCTTCCCAGAGAAGCTGGCCACAAGGTTGGCGTTGAGGCATTCCGACGCATTGCAAACAAATGCAAGGAATACGGCATCGGCACCATCACTATCTACGCCTTCTCAACTGAAAACTGGGCAAGACCTAAAAACGAGGTCAACGAAATAATGCGCCTTCTTGATAAATACATAGCCGAGGCGGAGCGCGAGGATGCGGAAAACCGTTCTCAGTATCACGTTCTCGGAGATAAAGAACGACTTGGCGCAGACCTCAAGGCTAAATGCGAATATCTCGAGGAGTTCACAAAGGATAATCCCTACGTTGTGAACATCGCCCTTAACTACGGCGGCAGAGACGAGATCGTCCGCGCGGCAAACAAGCTTATTGCCGAGGGCAAAACAGAGATCACAGAAGCAGATATCGCATCTAAGCTTTATACAGCTCATTCTCCCGAGCCCGATCTTATCGTTCGAAGCGGCGGCGAATACAGACTCTCCAATTTCCTTATGTGGCAGTCTGCTTATTCCGAGCTTTACTTCTGCGACACACTTTGGCCCGATATGGACGACTCTGACCTTAGACGCGCGATAGTTGAATTCTCCAAGCGCAAGAGACGCTTCGGAGGAATCTGACTTTATAATAAAAACTTGACGAGGTAGATTGATATGGTTAAAAGAGTAATAACCGGCTTTGGCATCGGATGCCTTATAGCTGTTTTGTTTATTTATTCCAACACGTTGTTCTTCCCCTTGGTTTTAGGCTTTTTCTCAATTATGGGCGTTAACGAAATGCTCGGCTGCATCGGCGCAAGAAAGAACATCATCATTTCCGCTTGCATGTACACTCTTGCAATCGCGGCAACAGTTCTTGCCTGCACCATCCAGATGCATTCACTTTTCATAACCGTTTATGCGGCAACTCTGTTTATGCTCCTTATAGGCGTGCTCGGCTGTGCTGTTTTCTCTCACGGTGCTATTCCCTTTGAAAAGTCCTGCATCGCGTTCACAACCTGCGCCTTCGTTGTTACAGGCTTTATGAGCCTTGTTCTCCTCCGTGACCTTGAGATCGGTAAATACGTTTTCCTTCTCGCCTTCGTTGGCCCTTGGTTCACAGACACCTTTGCTTACTTCACAGGCTACCTCTTCGGCAAGCATAAGCTCATTCCCGACGTCAGCCCCAAGAAGACTATTGAGGGAAGCATCGGCGGAACTATCTTCTGCATCGCAGGCTGTGCTATCTACGGCTACGTTATCAAGCAGAACTTCCTTTCCGACGTTCCTCCCGTTTGGGCATTTGCTGCTCTCGGCCTTTTCCTTGCTATCGTTTCTCAGGTTGGAGACCTTATCTTCTCCCTTATCAAGCGTAAGTATAACGTTAAGGACTACGGCTTTATTTTCCCCGGACACGGCGGAATCCTGGACCGCTTCGACTCCATCATCGCAACAGCCCCCATGCTTCTTATGTTCTTCGAAGCATACAATAAGCTGTTTTAATTTGTAACTATGGAATATACTAATATTAACTGCGCCATTCTCGGCTCAACGGGCTCCGTTGGCACACAGGCAATAGACGCCCTTCTTGAGCTCGGCGCCAATATAACAATGCTTGCCGCAGGCAAAAGCTTTGAGCGTCTTCTTGAACAGACAAAGCTCTGCACCCCCGAGATCGTTGCAACCTCTGACCCCGAGTGCGGAGAAAAGCTGAAAGCGGCTCTTGCAGATACAGACGTTAAGATCTATTGCGGAGAAAATGCAATTTGTCAGGCTATCTACGACTGCAAGGCAAGCCTTATCGTTCATTCAATATCCGGAATGGCAGGCCTTCCCGCCGCTCTTGCCGCCGCTGAAACAGGCGCAAGGATCGCTATGGCAAATAAGGAAGCTCTTATTGCCGCAGGACATCTGATCTATGACAGACTTGCAATATCCGGCGGAGAGCTTATTCCCGTTGACAGCGAGCACAGCGCTATCTTCCAGTGCTTATGCGCCCAGGGCGCGGCTCATCCCTCCCGACAGGCAGATTCAAGCCGCGTTCGCAGAATTCTTTTGACAGCATCCGGAGGCCCCTTCTTCGGATGGAAAACAGAACAGCTTGACACTGTTACTCCCGAAATGGCTCTTGCTCATCCCACATGGAAGATGGGCCCCAAGATAACTATTGACTGCGCAACTCTTATGAATAAGGGCTTTGAGCTTATTGAGGCTTGCCGCCTCTTCGGCGTTGATGCCGATAAAGTTGAGGTGCTTGTTCACCGCCAGAGTATAATCCACTCAATGGTTGAATATATTGACACATCAGTTATAGCACAGCTTTCTTACCCCGATATGAGAGACTGCGTTCGCTTTGCGCTCACATATCCCGATCGCGCTCCCGCAGGAAGCCCTCCCCTTGATTTTGCCAAGGTAGGAACGCTCACCTTCCACGAGCCCGATAACGAAGCATTTCCCCTTCTCAACCTTGCTCGCGAGACCTGGTATCGCGGAGGCACTGCCCCTGCATCCCTTATCGCCGCAGACGAGGAGGCCGTTGATGCATTCCTTAAGGGTAAGATAACATTTGCGGATATTGCAAGAGTCGTTATCCGCGCTATGGAAAAATGCCCCGTTTACGAGGCGGATAGCGAAGCTCCTATCTACAAGGCGGAAAACGAAGCAAGAGCTATCACAAACGAGATCATAAATAGCTTATAAACTCGGACTGGATGGGGGAGAAAAACCCCATCCATCACTATATAATCATATGCGAAAGGCAGATATATGACAAAGATACTCTACGTTCTCCTTGCCATCTTTATTTTCGGACTGCTCATTTTTATCCACGAGGGCGGCCACTTCTTCTTTGCAAGACTCTTCAAGGTCTCCATCAAGGAATTCGCCATCGGCATGGG
>JAZQVW010000040.1:0-4908 GCA_045632025.1 Candidatus Avispirillum sp.
TCGGGATACTTATCACGGATAAGCATTGCGTGCTTTGCTGTGTACATACAGCAGATCTTAGAGCAGTAGGGCTTACCTCTGTCATCAGAGCAACGGCTACCTACGCACTGGATGAACACGATGTTCTTGGGATGCTTTCCATCGGAAAGACGCTCAAGGTGACCCTTTGTAGGACCTGCCGCGTTCATAACTCTTTCGAGCTCAAGGCTTGTGATAACGTCCTTGCTCTGGTTATATGCATACTCGTCGTACTTATCAAGCTTGATCGTGTCAAAGCCTGTAGCAACAACGATAGCGCCGTACTTTTCTGTTACGATCTCGTCCTTCTGCTCATAGTCGATAGCGCCTGCCTGGCAAACCTTGGAGCAAACACCGCACTTGCCTGTCTTAAACTTTGTACAAGCCTCGCGGTCGATAACGGGAACGTTAGGAATAGCCTGAGCAAAGGGAGTGTAGATAGCGCTTCTTGTGCCAAGTCCACGGTTGAACTCGCTGGGAGTCTTCTTGGAGGGGCACTTTTCCTGACAAACGCCACAGCCTGTACACTTATCCATATCAACGCTTCTTGCCTTCTTACGGATATCAACTGTGAAGTCGCCAACGAAGCCGCTAACCTTTTCTACTTCGCTGTATGTATAAATTGTGATCTTTTCGTGAGCTGCAGCCTCAACCATCTTAGGTGTGAGGATACAAGCGGAGCAGTCCAGTGTGGGGAACGTTTTATCCAGCTGGCTCATTCTACCGCCGATAGAAGGAGTTTTCTCAACGATATCAACCTCATAGCCTGCATCTGCAATGTCAAGAGCTGTCTGAATACCTGCGATACCGCCGCCGATAACGAGCGCTCTCTTTGTTACTCTGCTTTCGCCTGCCTTAAGAGGAGCATTGAGGTTAACCTTTGCGATAGCTGCTCTTGCAAGAATAACAGCCTTCTCTGTTGCCTCTTCAACGTTCTTATGGATCCAGGAGCAATGCTCACGGATGTTTGCAATTTCAACCATATAGGGGTTGATGCCGGCTCTTTCAGCTGCTTTTCTGAAAGTTGCCTCGTGCATACGGGGAGAGCAGGAGCAAACAACGATACCTGTGAGCTTCTTCTCATCGATCGCCTTTGCGATAAGTGCCTGGCCTGCCTCGGAGCACATGTACTGATAGTCCTCAGCGTGAACTACGCCGGGCTCGCAACTAATTGATTCTACTACTTTTTTAACGTCTACCGTTGCTGCAATGTTACTACCGCAATGGCAAACGAATACGCCGATTCTCTGCACTTTAGCTTACCTCCTGTATCTTCTGAATGCACTTACGAGAAGCTGCTGCGGAAGCTCGGGATCAAGCTTTTCGGGAATTTCATCTGCAGAGAGGAAATCGCCGCCGCGCTCGCGAACAACAAGCTGACGAGCCGCATCTACAAGCTTACCGGGCTTAACGTCTCTGGGACATCTCTCGATGCAAGCAAAGCAGGAGAGGCACTTCCAAAGAGACTTGGAGTTTACAAGCGCCTCAAGATCGTCACGAAGAACGTAGGAAACGAACTGATGGGGCTTGATATCCATTTCGTTAAATGAGGGGCAGGATGCAGAGCACTTGCCGCACTTCATACATTTATAAGGGTTAACGCCGCTGATCTCGCGGATGAGCTCAGCCTGCTTTTTTGTTTTATCGTGACTCACAGTGCCTTACCCTCCTCTGTTATACCGAGCGCCTCGCAGAGAAGCTCAGTGAAATAGCGAACGGAAATTCCGCCCTCTGTTTTATTGAGATTATACATGCAGAGAGGACAAGCTGTGATAAGCATTTCTGCGCCGAAGCCTTCAGCGGAGTCCTTGATTCTCTTGCACATGCTCTTTGCCATATCCTTTTCATTGAGAGAGATATAGCCGCCGCAGCACTCGTTGCGATAAGGATATACAACGGGAGTTGCTCCGATAGCGCGAATGAAGTCCTCAATGATAGTGGGGTTTTCTGCATCGTCAAATGCCATGATCTTACCGGGACGGAGAAGGAGGCAGCCGTAGTAAGCGCCGATCTTTCTGCCTGTAAGAGGATTTGTAACCTTAGCCTTAAGGTTTTCAAAGCCAACCTTATCGCGAAGCACCTCAAGGAAATGGAGGACGTTTGTTTCGCCTGCATAAGCCTCGTCAAGCTTCATATAGTTGTTAGCTCTTGTTCTGATATCGTCAACGTTCTTCATGTCATCGTTAACTCTCTTGATAACGTGGTGGCAAGCAGAGCAAAGCGTTACAAGATCCTGTCCCTTTGCCTTTGCCTCAGCGAGAGCACGAACAGAAGAAAGCTTAGATGCAATTTCATCACTGCCGAGGGGGTATACACCGCCGCAGCACTGCCAATTTTCGATTTCTTCCAATTCAAATCCCAGAGCAAGCGCCGCGAGACGAGCAGAGCGATCAAGAGATGCGCCCGTTGTCTTCAGCGTACATCCGGGGAAATAGCTGTACTTCATAGCTATCCGGTTCCTTTCAATTAGATTTTGATCTGAGCGATTGTTTCCTTAAGCTTAGCAGCACTTGCATGGAGCTGAGCGCGCTCTGCCTCTGTGATCTTGCAGGGAAGTCTACCCTGAACACCGTTAGGACCGATATGAGTAAGGATACTGAGACATACGTCCTCAAGGCCGTACTCACCGTGCATCATTGTGGAAACTGTTGCCATAGAATCATATGCAGAGAGAAGCATTGCGCAGAGACGGCAAACTGCAACGGAAACTGCATAGAATGTAGCGCCCTTATTAGCGATGATCTCGCCGCCGGACTTCTGAACGAACTCGAGCATTGCATCGCGGTCGAGGTTTTCAATACCGGGACGGGATTCCTTCATAAGATCGATGTAGTCGTGGATCTTAGCGCCGGAAATAGCACAACGGGACCAGGGAATGAAGGAGGAGTCGCCGTGCTCACCGAATACGTAACCGTGAATGTTCTTCATTGCAAGGTTGAAGTGCTCGGAGAGACCGTGACGAAGTCTTGCTGTATCAAGGATTGTACCGGAACCGATGATCTGGTTTTCGGGAAGACCGGAGATTTTTGTGAATACGTATGTGATGATATCAACAGGGTTGCTTACGATGATGTAGAGAGCGTTGGGAGCTGCAGCTACGATCTTGGGTGTGATATCCTTAATGATGTCAACGTTGATCTGTGTGAGCTCAAGTCTTGTCTGACCGGGCTTACGAGCAACACCGGATGTGAGAATTACGATATTGGAGTCTGCAGCATCTGCATAGTCACCGGAAACAACTGTGATGGGGTCACGGAAGCTTGTACCCTGCATAATGTCCATTGCCTCGCCATCAGCCTTCTTCTTGTTGATGTCGATGATAACGATCTCGTTAGCAATGTCCTGCTGGGAAAGTGTGTAAGCGATTGTTGAGCCTACGCTACCTGCGCCGATGATGGTGATCTTTCTTTTCATACCAAAATCTCCTTTATATTAGGTTAATTTATTATACTGCTTATGATCAGAGCAACATTTTGTTCAATGCAAAATGTTCCCACTCTAATCCAACTTTAAGTTTACCATATTTATCAGCTTTTATCAACCTTTTTCTGCCTAAAAAATGTACAAATCCCCTCATTTTTTAAGGGTTTATTCTGTTTTTTTGCCAAGTGTGGTAAAGTTAGCATTTTTAGAGTGCAAGACAGTTGTATTTTGGGGAGAAAAACTGTATAATAAAATATATAATAAAGCAAAAAAACAAAGGAGCTCCCTATGACAGACAGAGAAAGATTTATATCTATATACAAAGAAAAGATCCACCGCGAGGGAGCAAGCGCCCTGCTTGATTATCTCACAGACAAATGTGACTTTTTCACAGCACCTGCAAGCACGAGATATCACAACAGCCGCCCCGGCGGACTTGTTAATCATAGCCTGAACGTTTACGATTGCCTCGTTGATTATCTGAGCCGCGAGAAGGTCAAAACAGATTACGGCTGCACACCCTCCGAAGAGACGATTGCAATCGTAGCCCTTCTCCACGACATCTGCAAAGTGAATTTCTATAAGGAATCAAGTCGAAACGTTAAGGACGAAAACGGAGTTTGGCAGAAGGTGCCCTATTACGAGATAGAGGACACACTTCCCTACGGACACGGAGAAAAATCCGTATACGTTATAGGCGGCTTTATGCGCCTCAGCCGCGAGGAGGCATTTGCTATCCGCTATCATATGGGCTTTGCAGGCAACAGTGAGGTTCGCGACGTTGGCGCCGCATTCCAGATGTTCCCTCTTGCATTCGCTCTTTCCACAGCAGATATGGAAGCAACATACTATATGGAAAAGTGATACGCATAAACAAAAATCCGCCTTATGGGCGGATTTTTTATTTTGTGAAACATTATGTTAAACGATAATTTATCGAAATAAGCCTTCCCCCTTCGCAAAGGGGGAAGGGGGACCGCGGAGCGGTGGATGAGGGTGCATTGGCTTAGCTTAAGCGAAATTTGATACCGTAGGGCGGGGGTTTACTCCCGCCGCAACGAAAGGGTAACATACATTGATATAACGTATAACGTATGACTGCATTTGGGGCGGACGAACACAGTTCGCCCCTACGGATTAACGTGTATTTCCCTCTGGCTCGTAGGGGCGTCACTTTGTGCGCCCGTTAATAACATATGATTGTGTTACAAGCGGCGGGAGACAAGCCCCCGCCCTACGGTTATCAAATATCGAATTTCAGATGCGATTGTCTTCGGGCGAACACAGTTCGCCCCTCCGGATAAATGTGCAATTCCGTTGCTTCGTAGGGGCGTCACTTTGTGCGCCCGATAGAAATGTATGATATATTAAATGCGGACGAACACAGTTCGCCCCTACGGATTAACGTGTATTTCCCTCTGGCTCGTAGGGGCGTCACTTTGTGCGCCCGTTAATAACATATGATTG
>JAZQVW010000041.1:0-9595 GCA_045632025.1 Candidatus Avispirillum sp.
GCAGGAAAGAAAAAAGGGATCCTCAAGGTCGTTATGGACTACGCCTTCTCACGCGCTGACAACATAAAGATCGATACCCACCGCGACAATGCCGTTATGCAGCATCAGCTTGAGAAATACGGCTTTAGCCCCTGCGGAATCATCTATCTTGAAAACGGAGAAGACCGAATCGCATATCAGATGAAAAAATAAAAAAGGCGAAGAATGGTAACCTAAGGCTATCATTCTTCGCTTTCTTTTTATTTCCAATTGAAGAAGCTGCGCATTTTTGTGCCGCCCTCGGGAGCTTCAACCGCGCTTTCAGTATCCGTGCCCTCAGTTGTCAGATCGGTTGTTTCCGGAGCCTCATCGGGGGAAATGCCCGTTGTGCCATCGGGAGAGATATCCGTGCCGCTGTCAATTGCAGAATCTGTTAAAGCATCGCTTTCGGTTGTCATTTCAGTTTCTCTTTCGGTTTCTCTGTCGGTTACGTTTTCCGTCATCTTATCCGTCATATCCTCAACGTCGGACACAACGTCTGACGCCATATCGGAAACCTCATCTCCCACGTTGCCTGCACCGCGCTTACAGCCTGCAAGCCCTGACGCTACTGCCACTAATACAAAAATAGCTATGATCCTTTTCATTTTCACTATCCTTTTCAAATTTGATACCTTTCGGTCAACTTAGTGTTTGTAGCTTTTAATATTTTTAAACATATTTTTATAAATTATAATTCAAAATAAGCGCAAAAAAAGGAACTCCAAAAGGAGTTCCTTTTATCTTAGCTTTTATCTTCTCAATTAGAAGAACATGATGAGGAACTGGGATACGAGAACAACTGCGATAAGAGCAACGGGATATGTTGAAGCATAGGCTGCTGCAACGTCCTCTGTACCTGCTGTACTGATGAGAGTACCGAGAGCAGGAGTTGATGTCATACCACCTGTAATAGAGCCAAGGTTGTTGAAGAGGGGAAGCTTAAGAACGTACTTCGCGAAGAGATAGCCGATTACCATAGGTACGAGAGTGATGATGATACCATACACAAAGTAAATGGGCTTGAAGTACTGAACAAAGTTTGCACCACCCTTGATACCAGCGCCTGCAAGGAAGAATACAAGACCAAGCTCACGGAGAGTCTTAAGAGTTGTATCCTTAGGCATAATGCTGATAGGACCTACGTGACCGAAGTGACCAAAAATAAGACCTGCAAGGAGGCATCCGCCTGTTGTTGTGAGGGAGAAGTTACCGAACTTAACGCTACCGATCACGATACCGATAACGATAGCAAGTGCAAGGGGCATAAGACCGAAGCCATCAACCTCAACAAGCTTCTTGCCGTCTGCGATCTTCTTGCCTGTGTCGATAGCAGCGATCTTGCTTCTTTCAGCCTCGATGTTAGCCTTTGTGAGCTTAGGAATGATCTGAACGAAGAGAACTACGCCTACAACACCGAAGAGGTATGCAATAGCATATCCTGCAGAAACTGCAGACTCAAGTTCAGCTGCAACTGCGCCCTTAGACGCGGAGAATGCAGGAGTTGATGTGAGAGAGCCTGCGAGAACGCCTACCATTGTTGCTGTGAGCTCGCCGTACTTTTCAGCAGGAATACCGCTGATACCTCTTTCAATACAGATACAGCCGATGCATCCGAGAGCGCCTGCTGTAATAATGATAAAGCCAAGGAGAACATAGCTCTTGAAGTTCTTCTTGAAGTTTGCAACGAAGCTGGGACCTGCAATAAAGCCAACGGATGTTACGAAGAACATAAGACCCAGGTTTTCAACGATCTTAAGTGCGTCCTCTGTGCCGGGGACTGCGCCCTTGAGATTGTTAAACATAAATGCGCCAAACAGAAGTGCTACGATGAATACTCCTGCACTTTCAAGAGAAAGGCCCTTGATTGTGATTCTGCCGAGAAGATATCCAACCGCAAGAATACCGAACAGGCAGATCATAAAGAAAGGAATACCTGTTGCTGCAGAAAATGTGAAATTCATAAAAACATCCTTTTAATACTCGCAACTTGAGGCGGTCTTTTAGTACCGCCTCTTGTTGTTTTTATTTATTTTCAAAGGTTTTTTTGCCTTTTGAACTGAATCTTAACCGGTCCTTTACCGATTATTTGCCCTGCTTTGCAAGATATGCAGCTCTTCCCTCTTCGTAGAGGTTATTACCTTCGCTGTCGATAATAACAACGAGGGGCATATCCTCAACGTAGAGCTTTCTGAGAGCCTCAGCACCAAGATCCTCATAAGCGATAAGCTCAGCGCTCTTGATGCACTTAGCAAGAAGTGCGCCTGCGCCGCCGATAGCGCCGAAATATACGCCGCTATACTTCTTCATCGCTTCAACTACCTCGGGAAGACGTGCGCCCTTACCGATCATACCTCTTGCGCCAACGCTCATCATTGTGGGAGCGTAAGCGTCCATACGACCGCTTGTTGTGGGGCCTGCGGAGCCGATAACTGCACCGGGCTTAGCAGGTGTGGGGCCTACGTAGTAGATAGTTGCGTCCTTGGGGTCGATGGGAAGCTCCTCGCCGCGAGCGAGAGCCTCGCACATTCTCTTATGGCCTGCATCACGGGAAGTGTAGATATATCCTGTGAGCAGAACGGAGTCTCCTGCCTTAAGAGTTTTTGCAAGCTCCTCTGTAAGAGGAAGTGTTATACGCTTTTCCATCAGAGCACCTCCGACTTATGACGAGTTACGTGGCAGTTGATATTGATAGCGCAAGGCATACCTGCGATATGTGTGGGGAGAGTTTCGATATTAAGACCGATCGCTGTTGTCTTACCGCCGAAGCCCTGAGGTCCGATACCCAGCTGGTTGATCTTTTCAAGCATTTCCTTTTCAAGGTCTGCATAGAAGGGATCGGGATTCTCGGAATCAAGGGGACGCATAAGAGCCTTCTTTGCAAGAAGAGCAGCCTTATCGAATGTTCCGCCGATACCAACGCCTACTACCATAGGAGGACAGGGGTTGGGGCCTGCAGTTTCAACAGCCACAAGGATAAAGTCCTTGATGCCCTGAAGACCTGCGGAGGGCTTGAACATACGGATCTGGCTCATATTCTCACTACCGAAGCCCTTAGGGCCAACAGTGATCTTAACGTTTTCGCCGGGAACGATCTCTGTGTAGAGCATAGCAGGTGTGTTGTCGCCTGTGTTGCCACGACGAACGGGGTCACCAACAACGCTCTTACGGAGATAGCCGTTTGTATAGCCGCGACGAACACCTTCGTCAACAGCTTCTCTGAGGTCGCCACCTACAAGGTGAACGTCCTGGCCGATTTCAAGGAATACGCAAGCCATACCTGTGTCCTGACAGATCGGCACGCACTCGTTATCTGCGATCTCGAAGTTCTCGATGATGTTATCAAGAACACCGCAAGCGATTGCACCGTCCTCGCAAGCGCGGCAAGCTTTGATTGCGCACTTTACGTCGGAGGGAAGGTGAACGTTTGCTTCGATACAGAGCTTTTCAACAACGTCTGTAATAAGACCTACATTAATTTCACGCATTATTATTTACCTCTTATCTGCCTTTTCTTGCATACTTGGGAAGAAGGAGAGGAGAAACGTCGCCTGTTGCAACGCCTGCTGCTTCAAGCTCTGCAGCATATGCCTCAATGTGATCAAGGTTCATTGCGCCAAGCTCAACGTCCTTAGCCTTTGCAGCTGCAGCCTTACCTGCGTTTCTACCGAATACGATGATATCAAGCAGAGAGTTACCCATAAGTCTGTTACGACCGTGGATACCACCAACTGCTTCACCTGCAACGAGAAGGTTGGGGATTGTCTTTGTGAAGCCCTCACCGCCGATCTCAAGACCACCGTTCTGGTAGTGGAGAGTGGGGTAAATGAGGATCGGAACCTTACGCATATCGATACCGTAGTTGAGGTACATACGGAGCATTGCGGGAATTCTCTTTTCGATTGTGCCCTCTCCGCCGATAAGCTCGATCATAGGTGTATCAAGCCAGATACCCTGTCCGAGAGGAGTTTCAACGCCCTTGCCTCTTTCCTTGCACTCGCGGATGATGGAAGCAGCGGATACGTCTCTTGTTTCAAGGGGATGCATGAATGCTTCGCCTTCAACGTTAACAAGCATTGCGCCGAGAGAACGAACCTTCTCTGTTACAAGTGCGCCAAAGATCTGGCTGGGGAATGCAACGCCTGTGGGGTGATACTGGATAGTATCCTGATAAAGCAGAGGAGCGCCTGCACGGTAACCCATAACAAGGCCGTCTGCTGTAGCACCGTAGTGATTGGATGTGGGGAAGTTCTGGTAATGGAGTCTACCTGCACCACCTGTTGCGATAACAACAGTCTTAGCACGAGCTACCATATATTCGTCAGTTTCCATGTTAAGGAGAACTGCGCCTGCAACCTGACCCTTATCATCCTTGATAAGCTCAACTGCGCTTGTGAAGTCAACAACGGGGATCTTACGGTTGATAACCTCATCGCGAAGAGTTCTCATGATCTCAGCACCGGAATAGTCCTTTGCTGCATGCATTCTCTTTCTGGATGTTCCGCCGCCGTGAGTTGTAACCATGTTACCCTCTTCGTCCTTATCGAACATAACGCCGAGCTCGTTGAGCCACTTGATAGCGTCGGGAGCTTCCATTACAAGACGGCGAAGAAGCTCGGGTCTTGCAGCGAAGTGACCGCCACCGAAAGCATCAAGATAGTGCTGAACGGGAGAGTCGTTGGGCTTATCAGCAGCCTGGATACCGCCTTCAGCCATCATTGTGTTAGCGTCACCGATACGGAGCTTTGTTACGATCATAACGTTAGCGCCGGCCTCGTGAGCTTCAATTGCAGCGGATGCGCCTGCACCGCCGCCACCGATTACAAGAACGTCGCAATCATAGTCAACCTTATTGAGGTCGATGTCAACGCCAAGAATGCGGGAGTTGGAGTTAAGGAGCTGAGCAAGCTCAAGGGGAGCCTTTTCGCCCTTGTTGGAACCGATTTTGATTTCTGCAAATCCATCTGCTCTATAGTCAGGATGGAAAGCCTTAAGAAGGGTATCCTTCTCTTCTGCTGTCATACGTCTGGGCTCTGTCTGCATTCTAGCAGCACGAGTAGCCTCAACTTTTTTAACAGATTCAAGCATTTCAGGTGTAAACACGTCTATCCCTCCTTATTTTTCAATATCTCTTGTGTTGTAGAGCTCCTGCATCTCTGTGATGGGCTTCTGCATGATCTGCTCGATAAGCTCATCGTACTGGCCGTGGTTGATCTCGTCAACGCGGTCTGTGAGGTGCTTTGTTTCGGGAGCGATATACTTACCTGTAAGTCTTCTTGCGAGAAGGCCTACCATGGGATGAGAAATGCCTGCAGGACATCTTACAGAGCAGCATCCGCAGCCTACGCAGTCAAAGGACTCTTCTGCGCACTTCTCAAACTCGCCTCTCTGAGCGTATGCAATGTACTGCATAACGTTGAGACTCTGTGTACAAGCGTTTGTACAAGCGTTACAGCCGATACAGCTGTAAATTTCAGGATAGAGCTCCATCATGATCTGGGGACCGGGCTTGATCTCCTCGATATCATATGTTCTCTTATCTGTGGGGAAGAAGGGGATGCTTGCAATGTACATTCCCTCCTGAACCTGTGTCTGACAAGCAAGGCATGTCTTAAGCTCGTTGGAGCCCTTGATACGGTAGATAGTTGCGCAAGCGCCGCAGAAGCCGTGACGGCATCCGCATCCTCTCTTGAGAGTGTAGCCTGCATATTCCATAGCTGTCATGATTGTGAGCTCTGCAGGAACGCTGTACTTCTTACCGTAAAGATATATATTAACCATATTTTCCATTTTAGGCAAACTTCCTTTCATTAATATTCATTAGGCAGTTCATCAACTTCGTCAAAGCGGAATACGGGGCCGTCCTTACAAACGTACTTGGAGCCGATATTGCAACGACCGCACTTACCGATACCGCACTTCATACGAAGCTCGAATGTTGTGTAAACCTGCTCCTTGGAGAAGCCAAGCTCCAAGAGGCCCTGAAGAACGAACTTGATCATGATAGGAGGTCCGCAAAGGAGAACTGTCTTGTTTGTATCAAACTCAAGCTCCTTGAGGTATGCGGGAACAAAGCCTACGTGGCCGTCCCAGCCCTCCTGCTCGCGGTCGATCGTCAGGTGAACGTTTACGCCGGGAGCGTTCATCCACTCGTTCTGGATCTCCTCGAGCTTAACGAGGTCGTCCATAGAGCGTGAACCGTAAAGAATATCAACTGTGCCGTAGTCATCTCTGTTATCAAGAACGTAGTTGATTACGGAACGAAGGGGTGCAAGACCGATACCGCCGGCGATAAAGAGAAGGTTCTTGCCCTTAAGCTCTGTATCTACGGGGAAGTTATTACCGTAAGGTCCGCGAACTGTGATCTCGTCGCCAACCTCAAGGGAATGGAGCTGATCTGTGAGAGTTCCGCACTTTTTGATACTGAACTCCTGATACTCCTTATTTGTGGGGGAAGATGTGATGGAGAACATCGCTTCGCTAACGCCGGGGATGCAAACCATTGCGCACTGACCGGGCATATGCTCAAAAAGCTTGCCGCCTTCGGGAGCGTTTACCTTAAAGGTCTTTACGTCAGGTGTTTCCTGAGTGATACCTGTGATGATACCAACCTTAGGGATCAGTGTGTCTTCATAATAATGCTCGTGGCAATTGCAATCACACATTACTTTGCAGCCTCCTCTTTCTTAAATGCCTTAATAACCTTTACGATATTAAGGGAAGCGGGACATTTATCCACGCAGCGACCGCATCCAACGCAGGAATACATGCCGTCATTATTAGCAGGGAAATACACAAGCTTATGCATAAATCTCTGGCGGAAGCGCTGAAGCTGGCTTGTTCTGTTGTTTCCGTGCGCCATCATTGTGAAGTCGGAATACATGCAGGAGTCCCAGCAGCGGTAACGCTGAATGCCGTGGCCTGTGTCATAGTCCTTAATGTCATAGCACTGACAAGTGGGGCACACGAATGTACATGTACCGCAAGCGAGGCAGGGCTTATAAAGCTCGTCCCAAACGGGAGAATCGAACTTTTCCTTAGTTGCGTCGCCATTCCAGCCTTCAAGATCAAGGTTGGCATAGGGAAGCTTTTCAAGGATAGCAGCGATCTCTGCCTTCTTTGCTTCAACTGCAGCATCGTCGCCCTCAGAGAGAACGGAAGCTGCCTTAGCAACGAGAGCCTCACCCTTTTCTGTGAGAGCCTTGAGATAGAGATCGTCACCCACGATCCATGCAGCAACGTCTGCATCAGGATCAGCGGGGTTGATACCGAACACCTTACAGAAGCAGGACTCCTCAGGCTCGCCGCAAGCAAGTGCAACGATTGTGCCGTGAGCGCGTCTTGCAGCATAGAATGTGTCAACGGGATCTGCAAGGAAAACTCTGTCAAGAACCTTAACACCCTGGATATCGCAAGCCTTCATACCGAAGATCACGAAGTCGCGGCTGCAAAGCTCTTCAGGAGTGATCTTATATTTCTTATCTTCTTTTTTAACTGTATAGAGGTTTTCGCTCTGGGGGAAGAACAGGTCCTTAGGGGACTTAACTGTCTTGAGAGTGTCGAGGTCAACAACAGTTTCTTCTGTATAGAGAGCGAAGTTTGTCTGACCTGCAACCTTAGCGGGAACGAAAAGGTCCTGCTCTGCTGCAAGCGCTGCATACAGCTTGGAAAGGTCTGCTTTAGCTATCTTAAACATTTCAATTAGCCCCTTTCTACTGCATCGCAAGGCTCAACGTCGTCGAATGTGAAGTTTGTGAGAGGACCCTTTGTTTCAGCATCCTCACCTGCCTTGAATTCGCCATAGAACTTGTTGATATCCTTGATGAATTTACGGTTGAACAGATGGAGCGGGATGCCCTGAGGACAAACTCTGCTGCATTCGCCGCAGTCTGTACATCTGCCTGCAACGTGGAATGCTCTGATGATATGGAACATCTTTTCCTCGAAGGAATCCACGTTAGCCTTCTGAGCGGAGTCGAACTTATTGGAGTCGAACACGCACTTACGGCAGGAGCAAGCGGGACAAACGTTACGGCAAGCGTTACATCTGATACACTTGGAAAGCTCTGCCTTGAAGAAAGCGAACTTTTCAGCGGGGCTCATAGCCTCGATTCTTTCAACCTCAGCAAAGCGCTCAGCGTCTACTGTGTCGCGGGATTCACCCATGAGCTCATCATAGATCATATGCTCCTTGCCCTTGCAAACGTGGCAACGCTCGAGCATACCGTCCTTATAAGCTACAGTCTTATCGCCGTAGATAGTCTTAACTGTGAGTGTCTCACAAGCATCGTCGATCTCGATAGATTCGATACCCTTGATGCCCTGAGCCTTGATCGCCTCAACGTCAAGCTTACCGCAGCAGCCAACGCCGATGATGTAAGCCTTTTCGCGATCAACTCTGTGCTCCTTAATGAGCTGATTGAAGCTGTATGTATCGCAGGGCTTGAGGAAAACGAGAGTTTTGCCTTCAAGCTTGGATGCTTCGATCATATACTTAGAGAGGTTAGCTGCGCAGAATCCGTTATAAACGAATCGGTCAAGCTCCTCTGCATTATTGAAATATGCAACCTCGGGGTTATAGGACATATCGCCTTCTCTCCAGCCGAGAACACGAGCAACTGTGCCGTCAGCAAGCAGCTCTTTTGCGCGATTTATCAGTTCTTGCATCTTATATCCCCCAATCTGACGTTCTTACCAA
Source organism: Candidatus Avispirillum sp. (assembly GCA_045632025.1). GTDB lineage: Bacteria > Bacillota > Clostridia > Oscillospirales > CAG-272 > Avispirillum. The sequence goes on from JAZQVW010000041.1 coordinate 8,717, forward strand.
GAGACTGGATCTTAGAAACGAATTCGTTCATTGTTGTTGAGAACTTAACGCCCTCAGCAGCAGAAACCCATTCAACTCTTGTACGTCCGTTTTCAATACCAATATACTCAAGCATGGAGAACAGCATTGCCATTCTTCTTCTTGCATAGTAGTTACCTGTGCTGTAGTGGCAGTCACCGGGGTGGCAACCACAGATGATAACTCCGTCAGCGCCCTTTTCAAATGCTCTGAGAATGAACATAGGGTTTACACGGCAGGAGCAAGGTACTCTGATGATCTTTACGTCTGCAGGGTAAGCAAGACGGCTGCTGCCGGCAAGGTCTGCACCTGCATAGCTGCACCAGTTGCAGCAAAAAGCCACTATTTTAGGCTTGAATTCTTCATTCATCGGCATATAGCGTCTACCTCCGCAATGATCTGTCTGTTAGAGAAGCCCTGAAGGTCCATAGCACCGGAGGGACATGTTACTGTACAAGCGCCGCAGCCCTGACAAAGTGCGCTGTTAACCTGAGCAACTCTGCGCTCCTCACGGATACCGTGGTCGTTGATAAGCTTTGTTTCGTATGTGATAGCGCCGTAAGGACAAACGTTAGCACAAGCGGAGCATCCGTTACAGAGAAGCTCATCGGGCTTCGCTGTGCAGGGGTTAGTGAGCAGCTTATCCTTTGCAAGAAGGCCGATAGCCTTAACTGCTGCAGCACCTGCCTGAGCAACTGTTTCGGGAATATCCTTAGGACCCTGGCACACGCCGGAGAGGAACACACCTGCTGTGGGAGACTCTACGGGACGGAGCTTAGCATGGGACTCTGTGAGGAAGTTGTTTGTGTCGATACTTGCTGTGAGCATAGTAGCGATCTTACGAACGGAAGGATCGGGTTC
>JAZQVW010000042.1:0-2781 GCA_045632025.1 Candidatus Avispirillum sp.
AAGCAGAAACGAAAGTATTCTTGAGATAACGTCCCATAGTTTATGCTTCTTCATTGAGTATTTCCTTCAGTCCCGTATATCTTGTAATGTGATAGTTGTTTGTAACCATAGTTTCAAGAACGCTCTTTCTGCCAACAAGAATAACCATTTTTTCTGCTCGCGTAACTGCGGTGTAGAGAAGGTTTCGTGACATAAGCATAGGAGGGCATCTGTACAATGGGATTATAACGATGGGATATTCGCTGCCTTGGCTTTTGTGAACTGTGATCGCATAAGCGTGCTCAAGCTCGTCAAGCATATTAAACTCGTAAGTAACGATCCTGTCATCGAAATTGATGACCATATTTTCGTTTTTTAGGTTTATGGATTCAATTACGCCGATGTCACCGTTAAAAATACCAATACCCTCGTATCCGTTTTTCTCCCATTCAACAGCGTAGTTGTTTTTTATCTGCATAACCTTGTCGCCGCATCTGAAAACTCGCTGTCCGTGTTTTCGCTCGGGCTTGCTTTTGGAGGGAGGATTGAGAATAGCTTGAAGCATATTGTTCATTGATTCAGTTCCTGCTATTCCTTTTCGAGAGGGGGTGATTATCTGAATACCCGATGCCAACTCACGGCCGTACTTTTTAGGAAGCCTGTCAGCACAAAGCTGAACAATGGTTTCGGCGATGGTTTCATCGCTGTCTCTTCCCATAAAGAAGAAATCTTCGCTTTTGTTGTTTGTAGCAGGCGCAAATCCTTCATTGATATGGTGCGCCGCCATAACTATCATACTGCTCTCGGACTGGCGGAAGATTTCCTTAAGGCAAACGGTAGTGAATCGCTCCGATGCAATAAGGTCTGCAAGGAGATTTCCTGCGCCAACAGAGGGGAGCTGATCACGGTCACCGATGAAGATAACTCGGCTTCCGGGCTTAACTGCAAGAAGCAGTGCTTCTGTTAGCTGAATATCAAGCATTGAGCTTTCGTCTATGATGATAACGTTCTCGTCGAGCAAAAATGAAGCACCGCGAACGAACTTAAGCTCGTTTCCTGCCTTGAACTCCATTTCAAGCAGACGGTGAACGGTTTTAGCCTCGCATCCGGTTGCTTCGCTCATTCTTTTTGCAGCGCGCCCTGTAGGTGCCGCAAGAGCAACGTCGCATCCGATTGAATCGAATATAGATAACAATGCCTTGATGATAGTTGTTTTACCCGTTCCGGGACCACCTGTCAGAATAGTGACTCCGTTGTTAAGTGCGGCATAAATTGCCTCTCTTTGCATAGGCGCATATTCAATACCTGCCTCGCGTTCGCATTTCAAAATAAATGCCTCGGCATCCCGTCTGTCGACGGAAGCACAAAGACGATTTAACTGAAGGAGCTTTTTGGCAACGTATTCTTCAGCATGGCGCATTTTAGGATCGTATATATAATACTCTCCTTCAAATTCCTTTTCAAAAAGCTTGCCCATAATAACAAGCTCAGCGATAGTTTCGTCAATCTTATCAAAGTCAAGGCCTAAAAGGTCAACAGTAGCATTGGTAAGATCTCTTCTGGGTAAGCAGGTATGTCCGTTTGAGTGGGCAGAATTAGAAAGGATGTGGAAAATTCCGCTGGCAATTCTGCTTTTGCTGTCGCAGGGAAGACCGCAGGAGACAGCGATTGCATCAGCTTTGTTAAAGCCGATTCCTGTGAATTCTGAGCATAAGCGAAAGGGATCCGCTTTTATAATATCAATAGCGCTACCGCCCCATTTGTTGTAGATCTTCATTGAAAGATCGCTGCCGAAATAGTCAGCGCAGAACATCATAACGTTTCTTGCGCCGGACATCTGTATAAAGGCAGAATTTATATCGTCAGCCTTTCTTCTGCTGATACCTGGAATATCTGATAACCACTCGTGGTGATTCTCAATAACGTCAAAAGACTCAGTGCCAAATTTTTCAACGATCTTTTCTGCGGTTTTGGGACCGATTCCTTTAACTGCACCTGAAGCCAGATATCTAAGGATCTCGCGTTCGGAGGTAGGTAGAACCTTTTCATAGCTTTCAACGCGGAACTGCTTGCCGTAGGTTGAGTGAACAGTCCATTTTCCAAGTGCAATAATGGTGTCACCCTCGGCAACGTATGGCATGGTACCAACAAGAACAGCAGGAAGACCATCCTCGCATTCTATTTCACAAACTGTATAACCGCTATCGTCCGATTGGAATATAACAGAGTCAACAGGACCGCTTATAGTTTCGCTGTTAAATGCCATAATTCCACCTCCTTCGTATTAATTATAAATATTATATAACAGCTTAAAGCTAAAGTCAATTTTGAAAATCATATTATAAGCCAAGATGGGCATAAAAAAGGCCACTGATTTCTCAGCGACCTTTTATAATTACAACATCAATATCAGGATAATAGCTGTAGCCAGCACCATCCAGATAAGTCCAAGCACGGAAAGTGCGTACCATCTCTTTGTATAGCTGTGCTTTTTAGTGTGTGGCAAAATTAAGCCGAATATGAAAGGTATGCAGGGAAGAACGTATCCGAAGAATACGATTCCTATCCAGAAGAATGCACCGGAAGAAGCGCCGAAATCCATACCAAATCCGCCATCTTCGTAAATGTATTCGGGTATTCTTAATTCACCGTCGTCTTTGATTCTACCAACTGCATTTGCTAACTCATTGTCATTTTCAATTAGCAGCATATCAACCTTGCCGCTTCTGTATGAAAACATACCGTCGCTTGTGAAATATGAGTTGTCAAGGCTGTCGTAGTCAACGTAATAGAGATTGTTGT
>JAZQVW010000043.1:0-4455 GCA_045632025.1 Candidatus Avispirillum sp.
GGATATCCCCATGGAAATGCGCGGAAACGTTCGCTTTATGCCCCTTGACGCTTCCAAGCTTGAGGAATATTTCGCACCCGAAACCTTTGAAACCATTTATGCAAACTTCAGCGACCCCTGGACAAAGAACGGCTATAGCTCTCGCCGACTTACTCACCCCGATTTTCTGAACCGCTATCTTAAGCTTCTTAAGCCCGGCGGATATTTCAGATTTAAAACGGATAACGACGAGCTCTTTGAGTTTTCCGTTGAAAGCGTTGAGGCGTCTGAGCTTGAGCTTCTGTACGTAACACGCGACCTGCATAACAGCGACCGTGCTGACGAAAATATCGTTACGGAATACGAGGCAAACTTCTCCTCCAAGGGTGTTCCCATCAAGTTCCTTGAGGCAAGAAAGAAATAACAGCAACGAAAAAAGGACCGAAAGGTCCTTTTTTGTATGTATTTGAGACGGGTCTCCCTCACGGATTCTCATTGTCCTTCTAATCTCTTTCGGTATAACAACTCTCCCCAAATCGTCAATTCTTCTCACAATACCTGTTGCTTTCATAATATATACAAAATCTCCTTACTTTACAAATTTGTTACTGTTATTACGAGCGATAAGCGAGTAACAAGGTTCACTCAGGCGTCAAATTTTCCAAATTTGGTAACGCCGTGTGGTTCTTATTATCTGTAAAACAAGGAGATTTATACTGCCGGAATCTACTATATTGGATTTTTGTTATGCAAACGGATCTTCTTCTCCAATATATTTATAACACAGTGTGTCAAAATCATAAATGTAATATCCAACATTAAATTTGGATTGGTTTTCGTCTAAATGAAAAACAATTATTCTGTTTTCCTCGGGCAACTCTGTTCTTTCATCTAAAAGATGGCAGAGAGAAGTGGCGATCGCTGTGCGCATTTGATATATTCCGTCATGCGCTTTTTTGAAAAACGATATTTCTGAAAAAGAACGAATCGTTACATATAAATCTAATACATATTTAGGAACCTGATTACCAAAAGCGTGTGGGGCAAACGCATCATATGTATCTGATATAAGCTTTTCAAATCGTTCCGAATCAAATACAGTTTTTTCGGCATCTGCTCGTTCTTCTTCTGTCATTTGTTCATAAGTCATAGCAGCGTCGCAATAATCTCTCCATGCACTGGACAACTTAATGATTTGAATATGATTCTCCATTTCTAAAAGAGAGGATTCTTCTGTGATTTTTTTCCTATTCGTATTATTAGACATACTATTTCTCCTCACCACCCATTTTAAATGTTTTGATTATGAATACTTCCATTGGTAGTGTACCACAATTTTATTATAATTACAACAATAGGACAAAAATAGGACATAGCAAAACAGGATATTTTCGTAAAAATTTTTCTTCATAAACCGCCCGAAAGCCCAGTTTTTATAAGGGTTTATCGCACTTTTGTGTTATTATAACACGAGTATCAATTCTTCTAACTATCCCAGTGGCTTTCATATATCCATTTCTCCTTATCACGTTTTGTAGGGGAGATTCACGAATCGCCCGTTTAGGTTTCGTGAATATTTGCGGACGATTCGCGAATCGCCCCTACATAAATTTTAAAATTGTACTGTTAGCATCTGCAAAATAAGGAGATTTTTACTTGATATTATAACAATTCCGACAAATCAAAAACATTAATGTCGATTTGATGAAGATTTCCTTCTTCGTCTTCTACCTGTATATATGGGTAATCACATAAGATACGATTGCTGATGAATGAATTTAGAAGCGACGATATTACCCTGACGGCTACCCTTCCTTCATGGTTTAGAAAAATAGGGGGAAGAATAGCAAACTCATGTATCAGCAATATACTGCCTATGTATTCTCGCGCAATACTTTGACTATCGCCAAAAGCTGTTAAAAATGAATACGTGTTCTTTGCTAATTGCTGAAATTTTTCCATATCAAATCTTTTGGAGCCGGCTATACCAATCATTCGGCGCCATTCAAGATTAAAGTCAACCTCATCGAACATATCTAAAAAGTTTTCCATATACATTTTCAACCTTTCTGCTCATTTTATTTAATTATAGCATAATCTTATCATAAATTCAACAGCGGGACAAAAACGGTGCATGAGCAGAAGCGAGGTGAAATTCACCTCGCTTGTTCTTTATATCGTTTTAAAATGCTATGTACTGCAATCGCAAACTTTTCTTCTAGTGTCAATGTTGTCAGCAGCGGATCTCCCTCGCTAATCCTTATGGCAAACGATATTTGCCCAAAAGAACGGCTTATTTTAATAACTTTATTGACAAAAAGGCAAAAAGGTTATAGAATTAAAGTAGTGAAATGCCCCTAAAAATTTTACATACAGAAAGTAGGTTTTGCCAATGGAAAAGAAAAAGATTCTTTTTGTAACAAGTGAGGCTGTTCCCTTTATCAAGACAGGCGGTCTTGCAGACGTTGCAGGTACACTTCCCAAGTATTTTGATAATAACAAGTACGACGTTCGCGTTATTCTCCCCAAATACATGTGCATGAAGCCCCAGTGGAAGGAAAAGCTCACTTACGTGACACACTTCGATATGGACCTTGCATGGAGAAAGCAGTACGTTGGAGTGCTTTCAGCTGAAGTTGACGGCATCACCTTCTATTTCATCGATAACGAATTCTACTTCGGCGGCGATAAGCCCTACGGCGAGATCCGCGGCGATATTGAAAAGTTTATCTACTTCTCAAAGGCAGCTCTCAGCGCTCTCCCCATCATCGGCTTCCGTCCCGATATCATCCATTGCCACGACTGGCAGTCCGGCCTTGTTCCCGTATACCTTAACGATAGCTTCCAGGGTGACTTGTTCTTCCGCGGTATCCGCACAATCATGACAATTCACAACCTCAAGTTCCAGGGTATCTACGGCAAGGACATCCTCCGCGACATCGCAGGTCTCTCTGACTCCTACTACACATCCGATAAGCTTGAGGCATACAACGCAGTTAACCTCCTCAAGGGCGGTATCGTATATGCGGACAGAGTTACAACAGTTAGTGATTCCTACGCAGAAGAGATCAAGACTCCCGAATACGGCGAAAACCTCGATCCCCTTCTCCGCGCTAAGAGCCACGTTCTCTCCGGTATCGTTAACGGTATCGACTACGTAGAGTTTGATCCTCAGACAAACGCAAACATCGAGCACCACTTCAACGCTGATAACTTCAGATGGGAAAAGGTTAAGAACAAGCTCGCTCTCCAGAGAGAGCTTGGCCTCAACGAGGATCCCAACGTAATGCTCATCGGTATCGTTTCCCGCCTTACAGACCAGAAGGGCTTTGACCTTATCGACCGCGTTATGGACGAGATCTGCGAGGACGGCGTTCAGCTCGTTATCCTCGGCACAGGCGAGGCTCGCTATGAGGATATGTTCCGCTACTATGCTGATAAATATCGCGGCAAGGTTTCCGCTAATATCTACTATTCCGAGCCCCTCTCTCATAAGATCTATGCGGCTTGTGATGCATTCCTTATGCCCTCCCGCTTCGAGCCCTGCGGCCTTAGCCAGCTGATGAGCCTTAGATACGGTACAGTTCCGATCGTTCGCGCAACAGGCGGCCTCAGAGACACAGTTCAGAACTATAACTGCGACGAAAAGACAGGTACAGGCTTTAGCTTTGAGGACTACAACGCTCACTATATGCTTGATACAATCCGCTACGCTGAAAAGATCTTCTACGACTTCAAGGAAGATTGGAACAATATCGTTGAGCGCGGCATGAGAACAGACTTCTCCTGGAACGCTTCCGCTAAGAAGTACGAGGCTCTCTATGACGAGCTTTATCAGGACTTTCTTGATGCAGAAAAGGCAAGAATAGCAGCTGAGAAGAAGGCAGCTAAGGAAGCTGAAGCAGCAGCTAAGAAGGCAGCAAAGGCAGCTGAAAAGGCAGCCGAGAGAGCGATCAAGGCAGCTGAAAAGGCAGCGGCAGCAGCAGCAAAGCTTGCTGAAAAGGAAGCTGAAAAGGCGGCAAAGAAGGCAGCTAAGGCTACAGTTAAGAAGACAACTGCAAAGAAAACAACCAAGAAGGCTGCTGAAGCTCCCGCAGAAGAAAAGTAATTAAACGATTATAATAAAAAGGACCGAAACTTCGGTCCTTTTTGTTTTATGAAAATTTATAAGGGGTCGCCCTTAAGGATATACACATAAACGATAATTTAGCGCGTTAGCCTTCCCCGGGGGGAAGGGGGACCGCGTAGCGGTGGAAGAGGCGTCTGGGCTTCGCTGCACGATGGTTAGAATTTGTAGGGCGGGGGTTTACTCCCGCCGTGCCCAAAGGTCAACATACATTAATAAAACATAAAATTTATGATTGTGTTGAATGCGGGACGTCGAGGGCGCCGTCCCCTACCGTTATCAAATTTCGCATAATCTAAGCCTAGACTCCTCACCCACCGCAAGCGGTCCCCCCTCCCCCAAGGGAGGGC
>JAZQVW010000044.1:0-5506 GCA_045632025.1 Candidatus Avispirillum sp.
CATCAATTATTTTGCTGAGGGCTATAACTGCTTTCTTCTCGATTATTCCATAAACGAAAAGGCGGCATTCCCCCGTCCCGTGCAGGACGTTTCCAAGGCTATCGTGCATATTCGCAGAAATGCAGAGAAATATAATATTGACCCCGAGAGAATTTACGTTATAGGTTTTTCCGCCGGCGGCCACCTTGCGGCGTCTATCGGCACGTTCTGGGCAGAGGATTGGGCAAAGGCTGACGAAGATATGGCAGAGGGCGAAAACAAGCCTACAGCCGTTCTGACCTGCTATCCCGTTATTACAGGCGACCCCAGATATTATCATCAGCATTCTATAATGAGAGTGCTTGGATATGATCTTGAGCAGGAAAACGTTTCCGACGAGGATCTTGCCAAGTATTCCGTTGAGAAGAATATCAACGAAAACACAGTTCCCACCTTTATCTGGCACACCTTTGAGGACACCTGCGTGCCCGTTGAAAACTCTCTCCTTTATGCAATGGCATTGAAGGAACAGGGAATCAACTTTGAATTGCACATCTATCCCAAGTGCGACCACGGACTTTCCATCGCAACAAGAGAGACCTCCTGGGGAGAGCCTCGTCTTATAAATCCCCATATAGCCTCTTGGTTTAGAGATAGCCTCCAGTTCCTTGAGATTTTTAAATAATAAAAAAAGACACGCATAGCGTGTCTTTTTTATGTTTAGTTTCCTGCTTCAGTTGTATCTTCGCTTTCGCCGAAGCCGTCAAGCACGGGGATAACGGAGTCGCCGCCAACGATCTGAGGAAGCTCGCCATCCCACTTTTCAGCGTACTGATAGTCAATAAGCTCTTCTGTAATGCTTGCCGCCAGCTTAGCGTTAGCCTCAGCCTCAGCTGTTGCCTTTGCAAGGATAGCATCAGCTTCAGCCTGCGCTTCAATAACCTTAACCTGAGCAGCGGCCTCAGCCTCGATAACCTTCTGCTGAGCCTCTGTCTGAGCCTTCAGCTTGTTCTGCTCAGCAACCTGCTTTGCTTCAACTGCCTCTGTGAACGCATCTGTAAAGTCCATGTTTTCAACGGAAGCTCCTACAAGCTGAATGTTGTGCTGTGCAAGGCTTGTCTTAAGCATTTCTTCGATCTGGATGGAGAATTCGTTTCTGGAGCCAACAAGGTTTTCAGCAGAGAACTTTGCGGCAACTGTTTTAACGCAATCCTGAATTCTGGGGATGATGATCTTGTCGTAGTAGTTAACGCCGATAGTTCTGTAAATGTTCTGCGCGTTTTCCTTGTCGATCTGGAAGTTTACTGTGTAAACGATGTTAACCTCCTGAATGTCGCTGGAGAAGCATGCAAGCTCAAGGGTTTCCTTCTGAGTTCTGTTGTCCATATTGATAACGTTTGAGAGAGGATTCTTGAAGTGAATACCTGCTTCATATGTATAGTCCTCAACGTGACCGAAGGTTGTAACAACACCGGTGTGACCTGTAGGAACCTTGGCAATGAAGCTGCCGCTCATAATGAGAATACCGAGGATAGCAGCAAACTGCTTGGCGTTAAGCGCCCATTTGAATCCGCTTGCGTCCTTTTTGAAGCCGAAAATAACGAAAAGAATAAGTGTGATAATACTACCTAATGCAAAATAAGCCATAATAGTTCTCCTTATAAATATTATATTATTGTTTTATCTTTCATCATGTGCAACGCTGCACATATCTTTTTGGTGGCAGACGGGGCATTTCAACCTCGCCGCGTTATACATATAAACGGAATTTCGCTTATATATTATCTGATACCAATGTATTTTAAATTTTGCTCCGCAGTTGGGACAAACGAAAGTTTTTTCATAAACGTCGCGGGCATAAAATCTTGTGTTGATGTAGATCTTCACAATGCCAAGGCCGATACCCATCAGCAATATGAGGAGTATCATAAGTACCTCGTTCATATAATATCACCTGTCTTAAGTAGTCAGATCTGTTTCCGTGATCTCTTCCATGTATGCTATATCCTTCTGTGACAGAGATGCGGAGGGATTAAGGGAAACGAGGTCGTCCATCCTTTTCTCAACGCCTGCTCGCTTGAGAAGTCTGTCGCAGAATGCGGCGTAAGCATATTTTGAAGAGAAGTTGTTTTTGAAGCTCTCGCTTTTCAGGGCGGTGTCGGGGAAGAGAAGCTCCTTTGTTTCTCCGTCTTTAAAGTGAAGCTTCATTGAAATGTCTCCCGAAAGCTTAACGCCAACTGTGTAGTAGGATGCGTCTTCAAAAACGTATTCCGTTTTAGAGAAGGGACGTCTTACCGTTACAGAATTGGTCGAATAAACCGTTGCGCTGTTAATGGGAAGTACTACTGCAAGTGCGGCGGATACAACGGTCAGTATGATCTTTGCAACCACCTTGTGAAGAGGAGTGATGGTGTATTCCTCCTCATCCTCCGCCTCATCCTCCTCTTCCTCGGAATCGTATTCATAAGGAACGTAGTCCTCGGGAAGCTCCGTAGGGAGGTCGTCGTAGAAGGAAAGCTTCTTTTCTTCCTCTTCAATATTGTAAAGAAGGTCGTCAAGCTCTTTTTTTTCCTCCTTGTTAGCCTCCGCCTCAAATTCTCCGCCTTGCTCGCGGAGCAGAGCCTTGATATCGGGGCGGATTATTTCAAAAGGAGCCTCAGCCGTCTGCTTGCTTTTGAAAAGCTCAGGATAAGCGCTTTCATCAAGCTGGGGCTGAACGAAGACCTGTGGGTCTTCCTCCATCTCATCCTCCTCCGCTTCATCCTCATGGTATTCCGTTTCTTCGGCGGCTGAAACGGAAAATATACGGGCTGATATGAAGGTCGGAATAAGAGCAAGGGGAAGGAGCAGGGGAGCGGTGACTGCGTAAGAGGTATTGCCAAGCGTCGTTCTGACAAAAAGCAGACCGAAGAAGCAGGTCATAAGAAATACGCTTGCGGATATTGCTATTGCGCAGGCGATGCGAATGGAGTTTTTTCTGTTCATAGGCATCATCCCTCTATTTCCTTCATTTCAAGCTCAGCAGATCTCTTAAAGGACGCCGCCTCATATGAGAGGAGAATGACCTTTATTGCCCGTCTCAGCCTTTCGGATGCTCCTGCAAAGCGCTCGTGATAATCCTTGGTAACTCTTGCTATGATAGCATCGAGCTCGTCCGAGGAATTTTCAGTCTCGCAGATTGCTCGGCAGATATAATCGTAAAGCTTTGATTCGGGCACGATATCGTCGCTTGTCGTTTCAATGTCGCCGTTGATATACTGCAGAAGATACGTTATTTTAGAGAGTTGCATAGTGTCGCGAACCATATTGATAATAAGGATTCGCGCAAGCTGCTCTTTGGAATAAAACTTGTTTTTGGGGTTAAGCACCCAGCCTCGCTTGACCCAGTTCTGAAGGGTCGTTCCGTCGATTCCGGTGATATCTCTTATGTAGGAGAGCATAATGCCGTCGGAAATGTAAAATATTTTAGCAAGAAAATCCTCGCCTGTGGCACCGCCGGTTTTTGAAATATCCAAAACCGTTCCGGGAATGCATTTTATAGCGTTCATTTGATTTTCACCTCCTGGTGTGATGATTATATCACACGGTCAGCTGACTGTCAAGGGGAATCGCGAGAATTTTAGAAATATTTTCTAAAAGCTATATACAAAAGGGGAAATGTTTGATAAAATTATCATATACATTATAGATACGGAGATAAAGCATATGAAAAAACCTGTTCCCGTAATATTTGACACAGATATCGGTAGCGATCTTGACGATACCTGGGCGCTTGCTATGGCGCTCAAAAGCCCTGAAATCGATATCAAGCTCGTAACAGTAACTGAGTTTGACGTTGAATATCAGGCAAAGCTTGCAGCAAAAATGCTGCAGATCGCAGGCAGAAGCGATATTCCCGTTGGTATTGGCCTTTCCTGCGGCAATTATGAGGGCTGCTGTAATATAAGAGAGTGGGTTGAGGATTACGATCTCAGCTCTTATCCCAACGTTATCGAGGATGGCGTTCAGGCTATGATAGACACTATTATGAATAGTGATGAAAAGGTTACCATCCTTGCCATCGGAGCTTTCAGAAATCTTGCGGCAGCGGTTGAAAGAGAGCCTCGCATAAAGGAAAAATCTAAGATCCTCGGTGTTTGCGCCAATATTTATAACGGTGCCTTCAGAGGAATGAACTGGTTCCCGCCCCTTGGTCGCGAGAGCAATATCTGGTGCGACGTAAATGCTTACCGCCGTTCCGTTGAGGTAGAAGGCTGGGAGGTTGAGCTCGTACCCCTTGATATGACAGGTGCTACTATTCTTGATTGCGATCGCTATGCTAAGATCAAGGCAAGAAGTGATGAGGATCCCCTCATTAAGGCTCTTATGGAGAATTGCGATATCTGGTATAAGAATATGGAGTTCAACCATTACGGTCAGTCCTCCTGCCTCTTTGATACCGTAGGCGTTTATGCTGCATTTACTCATAAGAATATGAACTATCAGCGCCTGCCCATTTATGCAAACGACGACAGCATCACCTTGATCGACCCCACGAGAGGTAAGTATATGGACGTTGCCCTCACCTGGGATGATAAAGAAAAATTCTATAATTTCCTCACAGCCCGCCTTTGTGATGAGATATAAAACAAAAAATCCCGCTTTTGCGGGATTTTTTTATCTTTTCTCTATAAATTTGATTCCACCAACGTCGGTAACAGGTCCTTGGTATAAGCTAACAAGCCTGAGTCCCTTTGCTTCGCAGAAAAGCTTCAGCTCACGTCCGCTCTCGGAGGTTTCAGGGGTTCCGTAAATGTAAACTGTGTCCTCGCAAACGCCGCATGCACCGCCAATAAAACCCGTGTTATATCCCGGGAGAAGGATATCCTTGCCGCTTATTTCGAAAACGGGGATGCCTGCATCCTTACAAGCAGAGATGGTTGAGGCATCTGCCGTTATAACAGTATCTGCCGCGTATAGCGCAGTGCAGCCTGCATAGCCCTGGCGGGTGTTTATAATGGGATAGCCTGCAAGCTCGGGGCAAATGCTGTTCCTTCTGCAAATAAGAGCTTTGTCTGTAACAAGGGCGTTAAAGCCCACGTCAAGAGGATATCGCTCCTCTCGTTTGCTTTCTGACGTTACGATCTTAAGCTTGCCGTAGTCGGCAATTCTTTCAATTGTGATCCTGTTCTTTTCATAATAACCCATGTGGCAGAAAAGCTTTCCGTCAAAAACAGTAAGGATCATATCTGCGTGGCTCTGCACAGGAATGTAAACTGATTCGTCGGGGGAGAGAAGTATAAAGTCAAATGTATTATCAAGAAGGGGAAGTGCAGTTCCCGCAATTGCCATATATCTTTTCATAAATCACCTAAATATCCTCAAATATCCGTTTGAGGACTAATATAAACGGAAAAAAGCGGCGAAATTCGCCGCTTTCCCTATAATCATTAATTAGTTTGCTATATGTTTGCGTCCTATATATCAGCACCAAGATCGCATTAAGCGCGCTCTACCTTGCCGGAACGCAGGCAACGGGAACATACAT
>JAZQVW010000045.1:0-9013 GCA_045632025.1 Candidatus Avispirillum sp.
TGGGGGAGGGGGTTAGTGCAGCTAAAACGATTAAGTATCGTTTTAGCAAGCGGTGTCATCCAAAGTGCGAGTGAGCAGAGCTGAGTACATCGAAGCGATGGCTCGCGACACACGACGATGACTGGAAGCAGTGGTGGGTGAGGAGTCTGGGCTTAGTTTAAGCCGGAATAGAACGACTTTCAAATAAATGAAACAAGAAGTAACTAAGACAAGACACTTGCACGGTCAGCTAACGTTGATAGCTATACACATAAGATGAAGGATGAAAATGAAAAGCTATAGAGGTGAGGTGTAGCGAGGCCTAGACGCCTCATCCACCACTCCGTGGTCCCCCTTCCCCCCCCGGGGAAGGCGAAAATCCCCCACCCTTTCGGGTGGGGAATTTTGATTTTTGCCTAAAAAAGACATAACAGAAATCAACAAGTGGCAAAATGGCTGTAAAATATACAAAAAATGCGAAAAAATTGCAAAAAAATATTGTAATGCTTGAAAAAATGTGATAGCATCATTACGAAGATATATACAATAGGCGTATTATCTCAACTTTTCGCTAAAAAAACAACAAAGAGGTATCAAAAAATGGCTAAGCAGAGCACATCAACTGCGCACAAGATTTTAACTGTTATCGGAACGATTTTATGCGTTATCCTTGTCCCCATCCTTGCAGTTAATCTCACCCTTATTATTAAGAGCTATACGAACACAGAGGATGTTCCCGACATTGGCGGCTATATGCCTATGATCGTTCTCACCGACTCTATGTATCCTGAGATCGAGAGCGGCGACCTTATCATTTGCCACACAATTGCGGCTGAGGACGTTAAGGTTGACGACGTTATCACATTTTTTGATCCCGCAGGCAACGGCACAAGCATCGTAACTCACCGTGTTATTGAAATTATTGAAGAAGACGGCACGATCAAGTTCCGCACAAAAGGTGATTTCAACAACACAGAGGATAAAGTTCTTGTAGAAGCTGAAGACCTTGTTGGTATCTACCAGAGCCGCATTGCAGGCGCAGGTAAGATTGCAATGTTTATGCAGAGCACAGCAGGTCTTATTGTGTGTGTTGTCCTTCCTATTATACTTATTATCGGCTATGATATTATTCGCCGTCGTATGTACGAAAAGAATAATAAGAGTGAAACAGATAAGCTTCTTGCAGAGCTTGAGGCTCTCAAGGCGGCGCAGGCTGCAGGCGCAACACAGAGCGCAGAGGCAGAAGCTGCACCTGAGGCTGAAAAAACTGTGGAACCTGCCGAATAATCTACAATTTGTCGTTACTTTAACACCAATAGCTTTGGATATGGGTGTATAGTAAAGTTTCACCCAAGCCTGCCCTGACACTACCGAAGGTAGTTTTAGTGGAGGCAAAGATTCACGGTATACTCTTCCTCCGGAAGCCACGTCCGAGGAGATTATATAAAAAATGCCGCGGCATTCTCTGCGGGAAAAAGGACATCCGTTTGGGATGCCCGGTACAAAATATATTCCTCGGAATAGAAGAGGAAAAATTTAATAATTTTCATTCGGCTTATAGCCGAAAACTGAAAGGAGAAAATTATGAAAAAGAACTTTATGATGAGAGCTGCTTCCGTTCTTCTCGTAGCAGTTATGCTCACAACATGTGCTATTTCCGGCACATTCGCGAAGTATGTAACATCCACAGAAAGCATGGATTATGCAAGAGTTGCTAACTGGGGATTTGAACCCGTTGCAATGGATATTAAGGGCCTTTTTGCTAACGTATATGCAGCTGATTCTGCCGATGCTGAAGGTGACACAGTAAATGCTCTTGTAGACGTAATTGCTCCTGGTACAACAGGTTCTGATACATTCGCATTTGCTTATGACCAGACAAATGGTAATGCTCCTGAAGTTGACTATACATTTGTTGTAAGCACAGAAGGCAGTAGCTGTCATGCAGATATCCAGAACAACAAAAACATTCAGTGGAAGCTGGATAATGGTGAATGGGGTACATGGGATCAGTTCATCACAGCAATTGAAGCACTTGATGAAGATGAATACTTTAATGCTGGTGAGCTTCCTGCAGGCTTCGGTGTAGACGATAACGTACATACAGTTTCTTGGCAGTGGATTTTTGAAAATGATGCTGAGGGCGATGGTACAGTAGATAATGATAACGAAAAAGACACAGACATGGGTAATGCAAATTTCCTTGCAGATGTTAAGCTTGTTATCACAATTACAGCTACACAGGTTGACTAATTTAGCCACAAATTAGTTTTAAAACAACATATGATTAACGGAATGAATTACAGCCTACCCTACGTGGCAGGGTAGGCTGCTTTTCAAAACGAAGCTTTCACTTTCTCCAAATTCCCTGAGATTTTCATTTCAGAGCATTTGGAGTTGATGAAAACAAGGCTCCACTGACACTTGCGAAGCAAGTTTTAGGGGAGCTGTCAGCGAAGCTGACTGAGGGGTTTTGATTGAACGAAATTAATTTTTTAGTAGTTGATTGTGTTTTAATTGACCCTTCCGTCTTGCCATACGGCAAGCCACCTCCCCTAAGACCACCTTCGGCGGTATCAGTGGAGGCTAACGCAAGTGTCAGTGGAGCCTCATTAACAAAGTTCCATCAAGGTGATTTGAGATGAAAAAATCATACAATCCCGATTTGCTTCCAACAGCAAGGGCATTGAGGCAGGAAATGACCAAAGAAGAAAAACATCTTTGGTATGATTTCTTAAAATCTTACCCTATTCATTTTACAAGGCAGAAGATTATAGGTCGCTATATTGCGGATTTCTATTGTGCTAAAGCCAAGCTTGTTGTTGAACTGGATGGTGCACAGCATCGCACTCAGGAGGGCAAAGCATATGACGAGGAGAGAACAATCTTTCTCCAGCAATATGGACTTGAGGTTTTGAGAATTCCCAACAGAGAGATCAATACAAACTTTTTGGGAATGTGCAAGTATATAGATACTATTGTTAAAAGACGCTTGGGTTAGCCCCAAGCCTCCACTGATACTTGCGGAGCAAGTCTTAGGGGAGGTGGCCGAGCATAAGCGAGGTCGGAAGGGTTATAAAAACAAAGACAACTATACAAAAACAAAAGCCAAGGCGAGAGAACGGACCCCTCCGTCTTGCCTACGGCAATCCACCTCCCCTAAAATTCGCTCGCGCGAATATCAGTGGAGGCAAAAAGGAGGTGCAGACAGATGCAAAATAGATTTTTCAAGCTTGGGCAAGTGCTGATGTCTGCGCTTATTCTTGTGCTTTGCGTTGCGGCAAGTATTATTGCCCTTGTAAGTCGAATGAATAATTTCCTTTTGGACGATTCCGGCGCAATTTCTCTTATTTCTGTTGAAAACACACCTGTTAACGACACGCAGACGGAAAAAGCTCCCGAAACAACTAAAGCTGAAGAGGAAACTAAAAAGCCTCAGCAGATACAGAATCCAAACCCCGGCTTTGAAGCTAGCGACGAGGCGGGTCTTTGGTCCACTAATACAGAGGTTGAGATATTCAAGGTCTCCTATGAAAACGGAGCAGGCGAGGTCTCTGTTCTGTCCTCCGATGGCGAAAAGGTCTTCGCTCCCGGAACAGAAAACTCTTATACCTTTAAATTGAAAAACACGGGCAACGTTGCCCTTGATTATAAAGTTGATATTGATGCATATTTCACCCCCGGCGATATAAACATCCCTATAACTGCGAGAGTTAATCGCTATGACGGGCTGTGGCTCGTTGGCGGAAAGAATACCTACGTTGACGTCCCTGCTCTTGATGGTGCTGCTGACAGCGCAACTCTTGGAGCGGGGAAATATACTTATTACACCCTTGATTGGCAGTGGGTCTTCGAGGGCGGTGACGACGAATTCGACACTATGCTCGGAAATATGGCGGCGGCAGGAGAGGAGCTCACTCTCACTATCGTTATCAAAACCACAGCCGAGGCGGACTATACAGAAACAGGCTCTCCCGGCATCACCCCTCCTCAGACGGGTGATATCAATCAGACAGGCTTCTGGATCGTTCTTTGCGTTGGATCAGGTGTTCTTTTCGTTATGATGATCACGGTGCAGTGTGAAGAAAAACGCGAAAAACGCGCGGAGGCAAAACCAATTGAAGCACAAAAGAAATAAAATAGTCACAACCGCGCTACGATTGATAGTTCTTATCATTTGCGGCGCGGTGCTTGGCGTTAATATTTATCTTGCAAATGCCAAGTCCCTTGGCAGAAATCAGATGCCCATGCCCTTTGGCTATGGCGCGTCGGTCATCCTTTCGGGCAGTATGGAGCCCGAATTGTCCGTGGGTGACCTTATAATCGTTGGCGAAAGCGATAGCTACCTAGAGGGCGACGTTGTCGTTTTTCAGGACAAATCAAGCCTTGTCGTTCACAGAATAGTTAAGATAGAGGGTGATTCTATCATCACCCAAGGCGATGCAAACAACGGCCGTGACGAGGCCATCACGGCGGATGCCATCAAGGGCAAGGTCCTTTTCCATATAGATGGAGCGGGCAACGTTGTTGATTTTATCAGAACTCCCGTTGGAACTCTCATAATCATAGCCTTGGCTATTGCTCTTGTTGAGATCCCCCGTCGCCGCGAAAAGCAGGCTGACGATGCGGAAAAGCAGAAGATCCTTGAGGAGATAATTCGCCTTAAAAAGGAGCAGCTTTCTTCGCTTACGGAGGAAAATAAGGATTAAGAAAGAGAGGTGAAGCAAAATGTCGCAGAAGTCAAAAATGAATATTCCTATGCTTGCGGCTTGTATTTTGCTTTGCCTGACGCTCTTTTCAATTCACCTGACAAGCGGTCTTTATGCCAGATACGTCACAAACAACGATGGAAACGACGGCGCGCGAGTTGCCGCGTTCGACGTTGATGCGGCGTGGGGCATAAGCGATATCACCATCGTTGCGAATCTGCAGGACAACGGGTCCTATAGCTTCACCGTCACAAACGATTCCGAGGTTGACGTTAAGTACGATCTTGTGCTGACCTTCAGCCGTGATTTCCCAAAGGAATATCTCAAGGTTAGTATCGGTGATAAGGAAGGCGAGCCCAATGGAGCTGTGGTTTACTTTGACAACGTTGGAACTCTTGATTCAAACGGCGACAGTGCCACACATGAATTGATCTTTACAGTTACAAATATAGATGCCCTTGTTAATAGCTCAAGCGGCGAGAACTCAGGCGAGATGAACGTAAACATTGAGTTTGACGCGGTGGTTCGCTGTGAGCAGATAGATTAAAGCTTATTCAGAGAAAAGGAGGCGAGCAAAATGAAGCTGACAACTGTCAGAAAGCTTAATAAAAGCATCAGAATATCTTCGTTGACCATCGCCGTCCTTATTATATCCGCCATAGCTCTTTCAGGCGGACTTTATGCGAAATACGTCCGCGAGTTTTCCTTTAAGGGGAATCTCACCATCTCAGTTGACCTTGCGAAGAGCTTCAGCCTTTACGAGCATCAGGTTGCTCAGAATAGTGACGGAACCTACGTTATGAGTAGTGGCGCAAGAGTTGCTTCAAACACGTATCACGTTGTTCCCGGAATCAATATTCCCAAAAACCCCACTATTGAGATCGTAGAAAAAACAAAGATCCCCGCGCTCCTCTATCTTGAGGTGGTTGACGGAGTGGATCATAAGGAAATAGATTTTCAGCTTGAAGACAGTTGGGAATTTATGGCCGGCATTGAGGGCGTTCACGAGGGCTCGGAGGTGTACGTTTATTCTGCAGGCGGCAAGCCCGTGGTTATTGATAACACCATTGACCCCGACTTACTGTTGAATATCGGCATCATTAAGGACGATCTTTTAACGGTTTCAGCAAAAGCTAAGTATGATTCAGATATTACTCTTGATTTCTATGCACATCTGGTGCAGATAGATGACGGTAAAAAGGAAAATGCTTCGTATACCGATGCAAGAAACCTTTTTGACGATTTTAGAACGAAGATAACGTCGGCTCCCGCCGCGTAAGCGGGACATATTAAGTCTCCGCCGAAATCTGTGATGCAGTTTTAGTGGAGGCTTTGTGCTTTTTATAGATAAATTCTTTAAACCCCGGATTGGAGGGATCACTTTGAAAAAAAGAGCAGGTATCCTGTTTTTATGTATATGCTTGATCTTGTCTGTTTTTTCCATTTGCCTTGCTATCAGCGTAATTGGTAACGAGTCGGATGGACAGCAGAGCACGGACGAGAGATTTGAAATTGTGGCAACAGATCCGCCTCAGTGGACGTCCTATTGGGACTATATTACAAGCGAGGCTGAGGATATTTGGAACGACCCCGAGTATTACGTTGGCGCAACAGCTGAATTTAATATTGAGTGGGTTCCCGAGGTTATCGTAACTACGGGCGAAATGGCAACTGGCGAGGAATACGAATATGAGGACTTTCTCTATGCAACTGCTGAGGATCTTATAGCAGAGGACGGAAAATCCATAAAGGTAGTTATAACCGACTATTTCTTCGGCGGATACGACGAGGAGCTGAAGGAGCATTACGACCTGTGGTTAAAGGTTGAGGCGGCAGAGGGCTATGAGCTCCCTCAGATCCTTAAGGAAAATCCCTATCTGCTTCAGTCTGCCTTTTCAGGCGACTATCCCTCCCTTATCGCTCTCCCTATGAAGGGTATGTTCACGGAGGAGATCATCCCTGTTCAGAAAAACTTTGATGCCGCTGCAAGAACCTTTGATATCAATGCGGCAGACGTTTCCTATTTCTTTGACGTAGATTATTATTATGAGGAGCAGTTCGCTCAGACGTTTTACGATCTTGGCGACCTTACTTACCTTGATGCCATCTCCAGCAGCGACTATCGCTATACGGCGGAAAAGTACGTAGTGCTCATTCCCGCAAGCGTTTCCATTGCTTATGATAAGCTGATGGCGGCAGATAGCTCTGCTGAGTTTTATCAGCATTTGTACGGTGTTTCCGACGAGATTCTTTCCCGCTTCACAGAGAAGCATAAGAATGACGTTATGGCCCACGTTGAAAAGCTTGTTGAGGCCGAAAACGTTGAATATAGCGGCGAGGTTCAGATCGGCGGAAAATCTCTTGACGTAACGGTTAAGGGTAAGATTCCCGAGAAGGACGTTGAGCTTAAGATAGAGCCTGTTTCAAATGAAAAGATCCTCAAGGCGGGCTTTGATATTGAGAGTGAGGACGATATCGCGCTTGCCCTTGATATCAAGATTGTAAATACGAAGGACGGTTCTGAATGGCAGCCCGAGGAGGGCGAGGCGATCGAGGTCTCCTTTGACGTGGCGGCTCTTGGCTATGAGGATGATACGGTACTCAGCCTCCATCATAAGCACGGCGACAAGATAGAGCGCTTTGAGGTCCTTGTTGTCACAGACGGTAAGCTTACTATTCAGACAAACGGATTTTCTATTTACGTTGTAAAGGAGCTTTACGACGTTACAGGAACACAGATAACTACCGGTAATAACGCAACTCAAAACCTTTCCGTAGGTGATGAGGTGGTTTATTATTTTACACCTTCAAATAATAACACATATAAGGGCACTTGGGTTGTGGAAGACCCCGATGGCGCAGTTTATTATACCGTTCATAACAGCGGCTCCAGCGCTGATATTGGACATAGTATGGTTTATGCTCAGTGGATCAAGATCGTTGCCTTGAAGGAAACAACAACACCTGTTAATATCACGTTTAACTACGTGAGAGTTACCACAGGCTGGAATGGCTCTACAAGTGTTGTTACTAATTCTGCAGGAAGTGAAAGCTTCAAAATAAACGTTAACACTCCACGTGCAACAGACGAAGCCAAGCCTAACGTAGATAAGGGCAGACTTCTTTATATCAGCGATACAGTAAACGATAGCGGTACTATCACAGCGGTTCTCGTTGATGAGAATGGCAACGTGATTGAAAAGGGTCTTGATGGTGCGGCATTCAATTGGAAACGCAGTGATGGACTTTTCGTCGTTCCTCAGGCTTATGAAAACAATTATAAAAGCGTTAATATCGCCCGTGACCATGGTGGTCTTGTTGAGGCGAGAATGAAAAAGGATGGCTCCGGTTATGCACCCGTAACGTATACTCTAACGGCAACTCTTGCGGATGGTACGGAGCTGACAGACAGCTATACTGTATATTATCAGAGCGAGATCATCAATGCCAGCTTTGAATTCCCTTTAGCGAAAAATGGTACGTATAACTTCTTCCCCAACGGCTATCCCGAGCTTTATTGGAAAACAACTGCACCGGGTGATTCCGATAAGCTGACGATGGATATTGAATACGGTAACCTCAACGGTGGAGACGAAGCTGATTACAGCGTTGGAAGTGCAGCCAGTGGTTATCAGTTTGCAGAGCTTAATGCAGAGCGATTCGGCGCCCTGTATCAGGATATTATAACAGTTCCCCAAGAGCACCTTGAATGGAGCTTTGAGCATGCTGCAAGACGTCAGCTTGGTGATACAAACGGTATGTTTATCGTTTTTGGACCTACGGAGGCGGCGCAAAAATTGCTTAATCAGAATGCGCTTACGCCCTTGGGTCAGGCTGCAAAGACTGCTGCTCGGAACTTGGGAACGACTCAGTATAATAGATTCCAGAGAGGAGAAATCCCTGTAACCGTTTCTTATACCTACGGTGGAGTAACTGCAGATTATACGGTTTGGTATCACACCTCATCCGTTAACGATAATCCCAAGTGGAGCAACGTATCCGGCACTTACGTGCCTCAAGATGGACAGTACAGAACAAGAATATTCTTTGTAACCGATACAGACGGTGCCAATACTAATAACAAAAATTACGGTAATATGATCGATGTTTCCTCAGCAGGTCAGTATAAGAGCTACCTCATTGAGTATTATGAGGAAACTTATACAGCCGACGGTCAGCTTCATCTTCAGTATTTCGGTTCAAGATCCGAAAGAGGCGAGGCTATCATTTATTCCTCCGTTGAACTTCTTAATTTCGCTCATTTTGAAAAAGAGGAAAACGACTATCTGTATAAGATCCTGATCAATAATCAGACCTATCCCTAT
>JAZQVW010000046.1:0-4599 GCA_045632025.1 Candidatus Avispirillum sp.
CTGTCGCTGAATTTATAGGCGATAAAGTCGGGTCTGGTGAGAAAATTTGTAAGCATAAACGTGAGAACGAAATCAACTATTTTGCCCATTCCGCTTGTCTTCTTCAAAAAGTTTTGCGAGAGCTGACCGCGGCAAACCTTGGGGCGATGCTTGCGAAGCCACATAAGGCATCTGGGGTCGAAGCTTTCAACGCAATACAGACCTTTATAGCTGTCAAGCAACTTAAAAACTGCTTCGCAAAGCTTTGCGGCATTTCCTCCTGCAGTTTTCAGCTCAACGATAATGGGCGCCTTTCCGTTGAACATTGCAAGGACGTCGCGGAAAAGGGGAATAGTTTCGTCTGTTCCTTCAAGATTATATCTTGAAAGATCTGCGCTTGTCAAGTGCTCTATCTTACCTTTTTTTCCTGTTGTGCGCTGAAGGGTGCTGTCGTGGATAACAGCAAGCTCACCGTCGCGGAGAAGGTGAACGTCAAGCTCAATGCCGTATCCCTTCTGAAGTGCAAGATAGAAGGCGTGCAGGCTGTTTTCGGGGATGTGAGGCTTGTTGTGCAGACCGCGGTGTGCATAGAACCATTTGCGGAGTCTGCTGAGAGCCGGATGCTTTCTTCTGCCTTTGAGAGAGAGAAGATACAGAAGGACAAGGAGCAAAACGATTGATGTAATAATTATTGCAGCTATCATATTATCTTAGTCCTCAATATCAAAGGCTTCAAGTCCGCGCTTTGCTTCGATCTTATTATCGCCGTGGCGAACGAAGCACATTGTAACGTAGGAGAGGGCAACAAAGATTGCCGCGTAGGGGAAAAGGATCTTGTAGCTTACGTTGCGCATAAGGAATCCTGCAACGATGGGAGTGATGATCTGAGCTGTCATACTGAAGGTGTAATAAAGTCCGGTAAACTTACCAACGTCAGATCCCTTACACATTTCAACAACCATAGGAAGGCTGTTTACGTTGATGGATGCCCAAGCAACGCCAACGAGGACGAAGAGAATGAGAAGGATCGGTGAGAATTTATCGGAGAGGAGCGTATAGATAAACGCAATAAAGAAGCAGGATGCAAGAAGGGAAACGCCGAATTTGATGGTGCGGCGGCGTCCGATATGGCTGGCAACGATGCCGACCGGTATGTAGCTTATGATAGCGCCTGCCGTTGCAACGGTGAGGCAGGTGGTTGCATTGCCGAGAGTCATATTCCAAACCTGCATAGCGTATGTACTGAACCAGGTGGTTATTCCGTTGTAGCCTATAAACCAAAGGGCAATTGAAGCGAGCATAAACATAAGGCTTCGCTTGACGGGACGGGGAAGAATATTTGTCTGTTCGTTGATCTCCTCGGTCAGCTCCTCCTCAAGATGCTCCTTTTCGTATTCGGCCTGCTCGCGTGCAAGCTTGGGCTCGTTAACGAAGAACATAATAATAAGGAGAGAGATGATCATTATAGATCCAACGATGATAAAGAGGGGAAGAACGTTCACATGTGCGCCGTCCTTGCTCTTGGGGGAATAGATAACGCTTGTAACGATGAGATAGATGATACCGCCGATAGCGCCCATCAGATTGATTATAGCGTTAGCTTTACTGCGAAGGGGCTTGGGAGTAACGTCGGGCATAAGAGCAACTGCAGGGCTGCGGAATGTGCCCATAGTGATAAGAAGAAGTCCGAGGATGGCAACGAACGCAAAAAGCTTTATCTGTGAGGGAGCCTTTGCATAGCTGTTATCAAGAAGGGGAAGGGCCATCATAAGAATAACGGCAGCAATGGTTCCTCGAAGGATAAAGGGGCGTCGGCGACCAAGAGGGCTCTTGCATTTATCGGAGAGGGTTCCGAAAATGGGGAGCAGGAAGAGGGCGAGAACGTTGTCTGCCGCCATAATAGCGCCGGAAATGGTTTCATTGATGTTAAAAGTTCTTGTCAGGATAAGGGGAACAAGGTTGTCATACATCTGCCAGAAGGCGGAGATGGCAAGAAATGCAAAACCGATAAGAACAGTTCTTTTGGTGTTAAGCTTCATTGTCTTCTCCTGTTTAGTTTTTTTGTACATAATTATCCATATCACCATTATAAACTATTTTTGCCATTTTGTCTATCAAAGTTTACATATTTATTATATAGAGAGACGAAAATAAAAAATAAAAAATATTTTTAGAAATATACTTGACAAGACGAATTAGCTATGATATAATCCTGCTGTTCACCAAAGACAGCAGGTTTCGGTAAAAGCGGAATGCTTTCCTGCCGAGGAGACAAGCATAAATGATTATGTAGTCTTTTTTCGGCGCGCCGGAAAAAGACTTTTTCTATTTTTGGTGTCGACAATTCTTACAAGGAGGAAATTAAAATGCCCAGTATTAAGGTTCTTGAACAGAAGAAGGCCGTAGTAGCAGAACTCGCTGAAAAGATGGGTCGCGCAGTATCCGGTGTTCTCGTAAAGTATCAGGGTATTACTGTTGAAGATGATACAAAGCTGCGTGCAGCGCTTCGCAAGGCAGGCGTTGAGTACACAGTTATCAAGAATTCTCTTATCGGCCGTGCAGCTGACGAAGTTGGCCTCGGCGCAATCAAGAGTGAGCTTGAAGGTATGAACGCACTTGCTATCAGCTTCGAAGATGCAGTTGCTCCTGCTAAAATCCTCAAGGAATATGCAGACAAGATCGAGTCTTTCGAGATTCGTGGCGGTTTCCTTGAAGGCGCAGTTGTTCCTGCTTCAGTAGTAAACGAGCTTGCTGAGATTCCTTCCAAGGAAGTTCTTATTGCAAGAATGCTCGGTTCCCTTCAGGGTCCCCTTTCCGGACTCGCAGTTGCCCTTCAGGCAATTATCGACAAGAGCGGCGAAGAAGTTCCCGCAACAGAGGAAGCTCCTGCAGCAGAAGCTGCTGAGGAAGCACCCGCAGCTGAGTAATTCAGCATAACAAAATTTTAAAAACTACTATTAAATTTCGGAGGTAAATTAAAATGGCTACAGAAAAGACAACAGCTATTCTTGAAGAAATTAAAGCTCTTACAATTCTTGAGCTTGCAGACCTTGTAAAGGCAATCGAAGAGGAGTTCGGCGTATCCGCAGCTCCCGTAGCAGTAGCAGTAGCAGGTGGCGCAGCAGCTCCCGCAGCTGAAGAGAAGTCAGAATTCGACGTAGTTCTCAAGAACTTCGGCGCTAAGAAGCTCGACGTAATTAAGGTTATCCGTGAGATCACAGGTCTCGGCCTTAAGGAAGCTAAGGAAATGGTTGAGGGTGCTCCCAAGACTGTTAAGGAAGGCGCAAGCAAGGAAGAAGCTGAAGACATCAAGGCTAAGCTCACAGCAGCTGGCGCTGAGGTTGAAGTTAAGTAATTTCTCCCTATACGTAAGAAGAAAAGGCAACGCTTATGCGTTGCCTTTTTATTTTTTGATTTCAAAGTATATTCAATGTCAATTTGCCAACACTAATCTAAAAGGGCAAAAGATGATAGTAGATCTGATAGTAGGATTTCTTTTCGGTATTTTGGCAGGAATGGGCGTTGGCGGCGGAGGCCTGCTGGTTATATATCTCACAATGTTTGACGGTGTTGAGCAGAGAATAGCGCAGGGCGCCAATTTGTTTTTCTTTCTTTTCGCGTCGGGAGCATCGCTGTTATATCATATTAATAAAAGAAAGATAAATCTGCCATTTGTAATTATCAACGTTATATTTGGCTCCGCCTTTGCCATCCTTGGCTCTCATTTGGCTGCAGTTGTCCATCCTCAGCTTCTCAGAAAGATATTTGGTGCTATGCTTATAGTTGCGGGTGGAATAACCTTATATAGAAGTTTTTTCAAAGTTAAAGTGTGATTTTCGGAAATGGGAATGATGAGATAAATTATCGTTTAGTGCCCAAGCCTCCCCTATTTTAGGGGAGGTGGATTGCCGAAGGCAAGACGGAAGGGTAGAAAAGTGATTGATCACTTTCAAAACTACCTTTCAGTCTCACTGCGTTCGACAGCTCCCCATCCCAAGGGCCCCCGTGAAATCGTAGATTTCAGGGGATTGGGAGAATAGGGGAGCCTCAGTAACATAAATTATCGTTTAGCGATATACCCATCGTAGGGTCGAGCATCGCTCGTCCGCATTTAATATATCATACATTTCTATCGGGCGCACAAAGTGACGCCCCTACGAGACAGAGGGAATTACATGTTTCTCCGTAGGGGCGAACTGTGTTCGCCCGAAGAAAATCGCATCTGAAATTCGATATTTGATAACCGTAGGGCGGGGGCTTGTCTCCCGCCGAGCCTTCCCTTATGGGAGGGAAGGGGGACCGCGTCAGCGGTGGATGAGGAGTTCAAGGGCATTTCGCTCTCTGCGGAGAGCGACCAAGGGGTCCCCCTTGGAATCCCAGTGGGCAATAGGTTTTCCGCTCTCTGCGGAGAGCGTCTTAGGGCTCTGCCCTAAGAATCCGCGACCTTTTTTAAAAAAGGTCGATAAAAACGCAACGACAACGTACAGCTATAAATTATCGTTTAGCGTCACGCTTTCAGTTTATCAAGAAAAGCTCCTGCTTTTTGCAGGATCTTATTTCTTCGTATTATTCAGAATTCTGTTTTTTGTTTCCTTAATTCTTTTTCTTTCCTCAGCCTTC
>JAZQVW010000047.1:0-8089 GCA_045632025.1 Candidatus Avispirillum sp.
TCCGGTGGAGCATTTTTAGCCCGTAGCGCTAAGCTGACCACGAGAGCGCACAGCACTAACCCACGAGAAGAGCCGAAATGCATTTCGGCGTTTACTTAAATAGGGCTCGAAAGGCGTACCTCGTACCTCGCATAAAGACTTCAAGCCTCGTGTTTAGCTTGCGAGGCACACCAAAAGCTCCGCTTTTGCAAAGTGTAGCTTGGCGGTGACAAAAATGCTCCGGTGGAGCATTTTTAGCCCGTAGCGCTAAGCTGACCACGAGAGCGCACAGCACTAACCCACGAGAATGCGAAAATGCATTTTCGCGCTTGCGGAGCAAGCCAAGGCTCGAAAGGAGTACCTCGCACAAAGATTCCAAGCCTCGTGTTTAGCTTGCGAGGTACACCAAAAGCTCCGCTTTTGCAAAGTGTAGCTTGGCGGCGACAAAAACTCCTGAGAGGAGTTTTTAGCCCGTAGCGCACTCCCCTGTCATCGTCGTGTGTCGCGAGCTATCGCTTCGATACACTCAGCTCTGCTCACTCGCACTTTGGATGACACCGCTTGCTAAAACGATACTCAATCGTTTTAGCTTCACTAACCCACGAGAATGCGAAAATGCATTTCGGCGTTTACTTAAGCCTGGGCTCGAAAGGCGTACCTTTCAAGTTATCACGATCAATTGACAAAACTAATTGTTTGCCTTATAATTACAATAACAAATAACTGATATTGAAGTCTTATGGTTCTGCAGCAAATTAAGATGAATAGCAAAGGATTTTTATGTCACACAGTAAAATGACTAAACGAGGACGTTCCCAATACATTGAGAAATGGAATCCATCAGCGAAAAAATACATTAACACATGCATTATATGTGGCACACAAGGATACAAGCCTTCTATTGAAGAAGTCGATTTTGTTAAAGAAAACATATGTCGTATAGATGATTTAGAAAATGCTGCAATTCGCGCAGAACTGAAAAAAATATTTTCACCGCTCCACCTTGATGATCTAAACAGATGCAGCATTTGCGCTAAACAAATGGATAAACAAAAATGAAAAGGGAGCGAAACAATGTCAAAACACAAAGTAGTAAAATCCAAAGACCGTAAATATGAGCTAAAGAAAAAAAGAGGGCGTATTCAATTGTCAATATACGTAATTTGGTTTTTCTTAATTATTATCGGCTTAATAGTTTGTTTTTTAAACCAAAATAACGATTTCAATATGGGTATCTGCTTAATAGTTATGGGTATAATTTCTATCCCCGCAGCCATATTCTATATATACGCAGACCTCCAAGGATGGGAACCTGTATTTTGGCATGACAATCCCGAATTCAGCATATATGCAAGCAAAGAACAAAAAGAAAAGAATATATCCGATTTCCTATTTTTCAGAGCTTTACTGACAGTATTTTTGGTTTTGTTTTCCGTTGGATTTATCGTATTGGGAATACTGAAAATACTGGGCAAAATTTAGAATATAAGAAAAAGCACCCCGAGGGGTGCTTTTTGTTTTTGTAGCCTTAATTATCGTGCATACAACGGGACGTCGAGGCGCCGTCCCCTACCGCTATCACTTTTCAATATCCAAAACAGACGTCAGATCATCAAAACAGTAGTCCGCGTCGGCGCATTCTCCCTTGTGCACAAGCACGGTCTTCATTCCTGCAGCGTTACCGCCTGCCACGTCAGCCCAGGGATTGTCGCCTACCATTATATATTCTCCCTCGGGATACAACGCCTTGGCTATTTCAAAAATCTCCTTGCGAGGCTTGTCGTAGCCAACAACCGCCGAAATTATCAGATCATCAAAATAGGACGTTAAGCCGAGAGCATCCAAAACCTCTATGAGATCGGGATAATTATTGGACAAAAGCACGTTTTTATATCCCATTTCCCTTGACTTTTCAAGCGTGGCGATTGTATCGGGATACAGATTGTAATTTTTCGTTTCCTTTATAATCCCACGCACCTTATGAGTGGCGGCTTTGGCCAAATCGGGCGCAATGCCGAGAGAAATATAGGAATTATATATATGGGCATTCATAAAATCCCACCATTTTTCGCCCGTCATATTACTATAGTCCTCATCTGGCGTGTGCCATGTGAAGC
The DNA here is from genome assembly GCA_045632025.1 of Candidatus Avispirillum sp. Lineage (GTDB taxonomy): Bacteria > Bacillota > Clostridia > Oscillospirales > CAG-272 > Avispirillum. The sequence continues at coordinate 2,097 of JAZQVW010000047.1, forward strand.
CTGTAGCCATACAGCGACGAATATCCGTGAAAGCAATATTATGCTCCAAAACAGTTTCGTTCAAGGCGCGAAAAACGCTACCACTCCAAAGATGATCCGAATATACAAGCGTTCCGTCAAAATCCCAGCAGATTATTTTCATTTCGTTCTCCGTTTTGTTTTTATAGGTATATTATAGCAAAATGGTTCGGGTTGTTCAATATAAACTGTGTAGGGGAGGATATTATCCTCCCGCCCATATCACAATCATTCGTTTATAATAGAATGTTAGCGAACACAAAAAAACGGGAGGATGATATCCTCCCCTACGGGGTGTTCTGTGTTTTAGAAATAATGACCGATTAGTAAATCCCGTCAATGAAATCCAACTCCGTTGGATAGGGATTCGGTCTCGCCTGCGGGCTCGGTCAGGGTTGGCTCTGAAAGCCATTTAGGCTTTCATTCACTACCAACCCGTTCGAATCCCTATCGGCGCAAAAAAAGAAAAAGCACACCATTTTGGTGTGCTTTTCTAATATAAGCGAAAATACATTTTCGCCTTCTCGTGGGTTAGTGCTGTGCTTTCTCGTGGTCAGCTTGGCGCTACGGGCTAAAAATGCTCCACCGGAGCATTTTAGTCGCGCCTACGGCATGCGACCGCCCTTTCGAATCCCGTCAAAATTCGTCTGGCAAAAGAAAAAGCACACCATTTTGGTGTGCTTTTCTTTTGGCAGCCGAATAGGGATTCGAACCCCAACATACAGAGTCAGAGTCTGCTGTGCTACCGTTACACAATTCGGCTATCTGCTCAACGCTCAGCCATTATATCAAAAAGATTTCACCCTGTCAACCCTTTTTTTGAAAAAATATTTTTATTTTTTTGCAAGCCTCTTTCCGTTTACTTTTGCGCTTTTTTATGGTAAAATATTTTAGTTGATTTTATTTTTGGAGGCACTCTATGCGTCTTGATAAATATATTGCTGACACGGGCATTGCAAGCCGCAAGGAATGCGCCCGAGCAGCCCGAGCAGGTCTCGTTATCCTTAACGGAAAGCCCACAAAGGACGTTTCAGTTCACATCGACGAGAACACCGCCGAGGTTATCTACTGCGGCAAAAAGATAGAATGGACCAAATATATCTACCTTATGCTGAACAAGCCCTCCGGCTACATCAGCTCCTCCGACGACGATCCACGATCCATTATGCGTCTTTTGCCCGATAAATATTCTAAAATGGATGCGTTTCCCTGCGGCCGCCTTGATATAGACACGGTTGGTCTGCTTCTTGTTACAAACGACGGTCCTCTTGCTCACGAGCTTCTGGCTCCCAGACACCACGTTGAAAAGACCTACTATTATAAATGCAACCCTGCAATCACCGAGGAGCAGCGCTTAAAGCTTGAAGAGGGCGTTGACATCGGCGACCATTTCACAAAGCCCAGCCGCCTTTCCGCAAGCGGAAGCGAGGGCGAGATCACTCTCACCGAGGGCAAGTTCCATCAGATCAAGCGTATGTTTGAATCCGTTGGCTCTAAGATCACCTATCTTCGCCGAATCACCTTCGGTCCCCTTGAAATAGATGAGAGTCTTGCCGAGGGTCAGTGGCGCGAGCTTACACCCGAGGAGATCAAAAGTCTTCAGGACAAAACCAAACGATAACAACCAAAATCCAGTAGGGCGGTCACACTAACATTTATGTTGAGCCGCCGTTCAGTTAAAAATCAGATAATAAACCAAATTGGAGAGAAATAAATGGACATATTAAAGAAAATTTCGGAGGAAATGAATATTCCTCTGTCAAAGCTTGAAAAGACGGTTGAGCTTCTTGATGAGGGCAACACCGTTCCTTTCATTGCACGTTACCGTAAGGAGGTCACAGGCGGACTTGACGACACGGTTCTCCGCGACCTGACAGACAGACTCAACTACCTTCGCAATCTTGAAGCCCGCAAGGAGGAGATCAAGAATCTGATCGACGGTCAGGATCTGCTGACTCCCGAGCTTATTGAAGCGATCGATGCGGCCCAGACAATTACCGAGGCGGACGATATCTACCGCCCCTTCCGACCCAAGAGAAAGACAAGAGCAAGCGTTGCAAAGGAAAGAGGTCTTGAGCCCCTTGCCAACCTCATTTCCGAAATGAGAGAAAGCTACGATGACACTCTTGAAGCCCTTGCCGAGGCATACGTTGACAGTGAAAAGGGCGTTGAGAGCGCAAAGGCGGCTCTTGACGGAGCTTGCGATATTATTGCAGAAGCAGTTTCCGACAATGCAGACTTCCGCCGCGACATCCGCGCGCTGACCTTTGACAACGGCACTATCTCCTCCGCAAAATGCGGCGAGGGGGAAAGCGTTTACGAAATATACTACGAATTCTGCGAGAAGCTGAAGACAGTTCCCTCCCACAGAATCCTTGCTATGAACCGCGGCGAAAAGGAGGACATCCTCAAGGTTTCCGTTAACGTTGAGTCTGACATTATCCTCAACTATCTTTTCGCAAACGTTATCACAAACTACAAGTCTCCCGCCTTCAGATATATGGCACGCGCCATCTGCGACGGCTACGACAGACTTATCGCTCCCTCCATCGAGCGCGAGATCCGCTCCACTCTCTTTGACAATGCAAGCGAAAGCGCTATCAAGCTCTTCTCCGAAAATCTGAAGAACCTACTTATGCAGTCTCCTCTCAAGGGCAAGACGGTTCTCGGCTACGACCCCGGCTACCGCACAGGCTGCAAGCTTGCAGTTGTTGACAAGACGGGTATGGTGCTTGACACGGCGGTTATCTACCCCACAAAGCCTCACGAAAAGATTGCTGAAAGCAAGCGCATCGTTTCAGGACTTATCAGAAAATACGGCATCGACGTTGTTGCTATCGGAAACGGTACAGCATCTGCCGAAAGCGAAATGTTCATCGCAGAAACTCTCGCTGAGCTTAACTGCGACACAAAATATATTATCGTAAGCGAGGCAGGCGCATCCGTTTACTCCGCTTCCAAGCAGGGAGCCGAGGAATTCCCCGACTTTGACGTAACTCAGCGCTCCGCGGTTTCCATCGCCCGCAGACTTCAGGACCCTCTTGCAGAGCTTGTTAAGATCGACCCCAAGTCCATCGGCGTTGGTCAGTATCAGCACGATATGAAGGAAGCAAGACTTGACGAGGCCCTCAGCGGAGTTGTTGAGGACTGCGTTAACAGCGTCGGCGTTGACGTTAACACAGCGTCCTATTCCCTTCTTTCTTACATTGCGGGCATCAATATGACCGCGGCGAAAAACATCGTTAAATACAGAGACGAAAACGGCGAGTTCACCTCCCGCGCTCAGATAAAAAAGGTTCCCCGAATCGGCGACAAGGCCTTCCAGCAGTGCGCAGGCTTCTTAAGAGTTATCGGCGGCCGCGAGATGCTTGGCAATACAGGCGTTCACCCCGAATCCTATACTGCGGCAAAGGCGCTGCTTGACAAGTTCGGCTACACAAAGGAAGAATTAAAGGCATCAAAGATCATCGGCCTTGCGGCAAAGGTCAAGAGCTACGGCGAGGAGAAGCTTGCAGAAGAGCTTGGAATCGGCGTTCCCACTCTCTCCGACATCACAGGCGAGCTTGAAAAGCCCGGCCGCGATATCAGAGACAGCCTTGCAAAGCCTGTTCTTCGCGAAAAGGTTATCGAAATTGAAGACCTTCAGGTCGGTATGACAATGCGCGGCACTGTCCGTAACGTTATCGACTTCGGCGCGTTCGTTGATATCGGCGTTCATCAGGACGGTCTCGTTCATATTTCCGAAATTTCCGACAAATTCATCAAGCATCCCTCTGAGGCACTGTCCGTTGGCGACATAGTTAACGTAACTATCAAGAGCGTTGACGTTAAAAAGAAGCGCATCGGACTGACAATGAAGGGCCTTAAATAAGCGTTTCTAATTTTATTAGAGGATATATTGCTAACAAAATACTTTTTTGTGGTGTTTTGTTGGCTTCATATACAAATTGCACAAAGGCAAACTTGTAAATTTGGGAAAAAAACCTCTTTTATTCTTGACAAAAAATTGATATAATTACGATATAAAAATAGCGGTAGAGTAATGCTACCCTCAAGGAGGATATCACATGGCAAGCTTATCACTTAAGCATATTTATAAGAAGTACCCCGGTGGAGTTACTGCGGTTTCTGACTTCTGTCTCGAAATCAAGGACAAGGAATTCCTTATCCTCGTAGGTCCCTCCGGTTGCGGTAAGACAACAACACTTCGTATGATCGCTGGTCTTGAAGAAATTTCCGAAGGCGAACTCTTCATCGGCGACAAGCTCGTTAACGACGTTGCTCCTAAGGACAGAGATATCGCGATGGTATTCCAGAACTACGCTCTGTATCCTCATATGACAGTATTTGACAACATGGCATTCGGTCTTAAGCTCCGTAAGACACCCAAGGAAGAGATCAAGCGCCGCGTTGAAGAAGCAGCTCGTATTCTCGACATCACACACCTTCTCGACCGTAAGCCTAAGGCTCTTTCCGGTGGTCAGAAGCAGAGAGTTGCTCTCGGTCGTGCGATCGTTCGTAAGCCTATGGTATTCCTTCTCGACGAGCCTCTCTCAAACCTTGACGCTAAGCTCCGTGCAACAATGAGAACAGAGCTTACAAAGATCCACCAGAGAATCGGTACAACATTCGTATACGTAACTCACGACCAGACAGAGGCTATGACAATGGCTACACGTATCGTAGTTATGAAGGACGGTCTTATCCAGCAGGCTGACACACCTCAGAACCTCTACGATATGCCCGTTAACCTCTTCGTTGCAGGCTTTATCGGTTCACCTCAGATGAACTTCGTTGAGTGCGTTCTCGAGGAAAAGGGCAACGGCCTTTACCTCACATTCGGCGAAAACGCTATCAAGCTTCCTGCAGACAAGGCTAACAACCCTGCTCTTAAGGATTACATCGATAAGGAAGTTATCATGGGTATCCGTCCTGAAGATATCTATGACGGCGCAAGCTACATCGAGTCTATGCCCGATAGCATTATCGAAACAGACGTTGAAGTTACAGAGCTTATGGGCGCTGAAATCTACCTCTACCTCAGAACAGGCGAGGAAAGCTTCATCGCAAGAGTTGACAACAAGTCCAAGGCTCGCGCAGGTGACGTTATCAAGGTTGCTCTCGACGCAAACAAGATACACATCTTCGACCGCGACACAGAGCGCTACATCATCCACTAATTTCAAAATCAAAGGCGGCGAAATTTCGCCGCCTTTCTTTTTTACTATTACAATGAACAAAAACAAATTCAATTTACAAAGCTGCTCCGTATGCCCCAGAGAATGCGGAGTCAACAGATACGAAAGACGCGGCTACTGCGGCGAGGGCGCAGATATTCGCGTTTCTAAAATTATGCTCCATCACTTTGAGGAGCCTATAATAAGCGGCGAGCCTACTGACACGCGAGGCAGCGGTACCATATTCTTTGCAGGATGCCCTCTCCACTGCGTCTATTGCCAGAATAACGCCATTTCAAGCGGCGGCAAGGGAGATATTCTCTCCCCTCGTCAGCTTGCCGACGAAATGCTCCGCTTAGAGGAAGAGGGCGCATACAATATCAATCTCGTTACACCCACTCACTACGTCCCTCAGATAATAGACGCCCTTGATATTGCAAAGCCCCGCCTTTCCATCCCCGTTGTATTCAACACGGGCGGCTACGAAAAGGCCGAAACTATTGCAGCCCTTGAGGGCTATGCCGACGTGTTCCTCACCGATTTCAAATACGGCACGTCGGAAATTGCTAAAAAATATTCCGCCGCACCCGATTATCCCGAGGTGGCTATGTCCGCTCTCTCTGAAATGTTTAGAATAACGGGAGAACCTGTCTACAAAAACGGAATGCTGCAGCGCGGAATCATCCTCCGCCATCTTGTGCTCCCCGGCGCTCGCCACGACAGCGTTGCTGCCCTGCGCCTCGCCGCTCAGGCCGTCCCTGCTGATAAGGTCATCCTTAGCCTTATGCGACAGTACAC
>JAZQVW010000048.1:0-4202 GCA_045632025.1 Candidatus Avispirillum sp.
GGATCCACTTGTCCTCGGGAGCAAGGTCCTCTGCTGCGGGAAGCTTGATATCCTCGATTTCAAGGTTCATCATTACGAAACGAGCCGCGTTCCAGAGCTTGTTGGCAAAGTTACGTGCAGCCTCGATCTTTTCATCGGAGAAACGCATATCGTTTCCGGGGCTGTTACCTGTTGCAAGAGCATAACGGAGAGCGTCTGCGCCGTACTGCTCGATGATCTCAAGGGGATCGATACCGTTGCCGAGAGACTTGGACATCTTACGTCCCTGCGCATCACGAACAAGACCGTGAATGAGAACTGTGTTGAAGGGTGCCTTGCCTGTGTATTCAAGGCCGGAGAAGATCATTCTGGAAACCCAGAAAGTGATAATATCATAACCTGTTACAAGTGTGTTTGTGGGATAGAAGTAGTCAAGATCCTCTGTGTTCTTGGGCCAACCCATTGTGGAGAAGGGCCAGAGAGCGGAGGAGAACCATGTATCAAGTGTGTCGGGGTCCTGAACCATTGCAGCGCCGCACTTAGGACACTTGCAGGGAGCCTCAAGGGAAACTACAGTTTCGCCGCAAGCCTCGTTTTCGCAATAGTAAGCAGGAATTCTGTGACCCCACCAGAGCTGACGGGAGATACACCAGTCGCGGATGTTTTCCATCCAGTGGAAGTAGTTCTTTTCAAATCTTTCGGGAACGAACTTGATCTCGCCGCTGCGAACAACGTCGATAGCAGGCTTTGCAAGGGGCTCCATCTTAACGAACCACTGCTTGGAGATCATAGGCTCGATTGTGTGGTGGCAACGATAGCATGTGCCAACGTTATGAGCAAGAGGCTCAACCTCCTTAAGAAGGCCGAGAGCTTCAAGGTCTGCAAGGATAGCCTTACGAGCTTCCTTAGTTGTCATACCTGCGTACTTGCCGCAGTCAAGAACCTCGGGCTCGCCAACAGCAGCCGCTCCGCTTGCAATAAGCTTGTCAGCTGCAGCCTTGTCCTCAGCGCCTGTCATCTTGCCGTCGTATGTGAATACGCGAACAAGGGGAAGGTTATGACGCTGACCAACCTCATAGTCATTGGGGTCGTGAGCAGGAGTGATCTTAACAACACCTGTACCCTTTGTCATATCAGCATGCTCGTCGCAAACGATGGGGATCTCCTTGTTGATAAGGGGAAGAAGAACGTGGCATCCGTGGAGGTGCGCATATCTGGGGTCTTCAGCGTTGATAGCAACAGCTGTGTCACCAAGCATTGTTTCGGGACGTGTTGTTGCAAGCTCAAGCATTTCACCTGTTTCCTTAACGGGATAAAGCAGGTGATAGAAATTGCCCTGCTGATCCTCGTATTCAACCTCAGCATCGGAAATGGATGTCATACAAGTGGAGCACCAGTTTACCATACGGTTACCGCGGTAAATGAGTCCCTTGTCGTAAAGCTTCATAAATACTGTCTGAACAGCCTCGCTGCAGCCCTCGTCAAGAGTGAATCTTTCGCGGGTCCAGTCGCAGGAGGAGCCGAGCTTCTTAAGCTGCTCGATGATTCTGCCGCCATACTTAGCCTTCCAGTCCCAGGCTCTCTCAAGGAATCCGTCACGGCCGATATCGTCCTTTGTAACGCCTTCGTTTCTCATAGCCTCAACGATCTTAGCCTCTGTTGCAATAGAAGCGTGGTCTGTGCCGGGGAGCCAGAGAGTGGAGAATCCGCTCATTCTCTTATATCTTACAAGGATATCCTGAAGAGTGTTGTCAAGAGCGTGACCCATATGGAGCTGGCCTGTGATGTTCGGAGGGGGAATAACGATAGAATAGTGGGGCTTGGAGCGGTCTACCTTAGCTGTGAAGTGACCCTCTTCGCACCATTTTGAGTAAATTCTTTCCTCAAATTCCTGAGGAGAATAGGTTTTCGGTAATTCTCTTTTCATTTCTAACTCCTAAATGTGTATGTTGAAGAAAATATTATCTTGCTCGCTTGCGGTCTCGCCCTAATTCTGCATTCTGCATTCTGCATTCTGCATTAAAAAAGCGTCCTGACTAAAAAGTCAGGACGCTGATATTAGCGCGGTACCACCTGAATTCGCCAAAAGGCGCACTCAAGATCCTGTAACGGAGATCACCCGTTGCTCCCTACACAGCACAAAGCCTTCAAAAGCAAAGCTCAGGGACTACTTCACCTGCCGCCGACACAACGCTTCCACCATCCGCTGCTCTCTATAGCCTTATAAGCAGACTACTCCTTCCCGTCGTAGCTAAAAGCTATGGTAACACATTTTAGCTTTTTTGTCAAGGGAGCTAAAAGAGATTTTGCAACTCCCAAAGCCCTTTCACGTTGTTGCCACCTGATTATTCATCCCGTTTGAAAAGGTTTAGAAAGGGGCGTGGGGGAAACCCTTTCCTTAAAAGGTTTCCCCCACAAAAAATCATTACTCTTCGATAATTTCAACCTTCTCCATCTTCTGATCGCGGAGAGGCTTATCCATCATATTTGTTCTTGTCATTGCGATATCGTCAACTGTTTCCATACCCTCGATAACGCGGCCGAATGCTGCATACTGACCGTCAAGGAATGTTGCATCAGCGTGGCAGATAAAGAACTGGCTACTAGCAGAGTTGGGATCCTGGCTTCTTGCCATGGAGATAACTCCGCGCTCGTGGGAGAGATCGTTCTTAACGCCGTTGAGCTTGAACTCGCCCTTGATATTCTTGTCGCTTCCGCCAAAGCCGGAGCCGAGGGGGTCGCCACCCTGGATCATAAAGCCTGCGATAACGCGGTGGAAAATAAGTCCGTTATAAAAGCCCTCTTTTACAAGAGAAACGAAGTTCTCAACTGTGATGGGAGCGATCTCGGGATAAAGCTCCAGAGTGATAGCGTCGCCGCTTTCCATTGTGATTTTAACCTTTGTTGCCATTGTTTTTTCTCCTTAGTCTATAACCTTAATATATTCAATAATTACGTCCTCTGTGGGATAATCGCCATCGTCTGTTGCAACGGATGCGATAGCGTCTACTACCTCGATTCCCTCATAAACCTCGCCAAACGCCGCATACTGACCGTCAAGATAGGTTGAATCAGCGTGGCAGATGAAGAACTGGCTGCTTGCAGAATTGTAGTCAGAGCTTCTCGCCATGGAGATAACTCCGCGCTTGTGGGAGATAGTGTTGTTTACGTAGTTTGCAGAAAACTCACCCTTGATATTAGTGTCGCTTCCGCCTGCGCCTGTGCCGTCGGGGTCACCGCCCTGGATCATAAAGTCCTTGATGATGCGGTGGAAGGTGAGGCCGTCATAGAAGCCCTTTTCAACGAGAGAAACGAAGTTTTCAACTGTGATGGGAGCCTGTGTATGGTCAAGCTTAAGCTTCATTATGCCATAGCCCTTAACGGACATTTCAACGTTGATGGAATCACCTCTGCCCCAGTCGGGACGGGTTTCCTCTGTTGTGTCAATAGCCTCGATCTTATCAGCTCCGTGAACGATCTTTGCATACTTGATAACCACCTTGCTTGAGGGAGCATCGTTTGTGCCTGTGGAAACGTTCGCAATGCTGTCTACGATCTCAAGACCTTCAACAACACGACCAAAGGCAGCATAATTGCCGTCAAGATGAGCCGCCTTCTGATGGCAAATGAAGAACTGGCTGGAGGCAGAATCGTTTGCCTGGCTTCTTGCCATGGAGATAACTCCGCGATCGTGCATAAGATTGTTCACTACGCCGTTTGCCGCAAACTCACCCTTGATGTTCTTATCGCTTCCGCCCATGCCTGTGCCCTGAGGGTCGCCGCCCTGGATCATAAAGTCCTTTATAATGCGGTGGAACGTGAGACCGTCGTAGAAGCCCTCGGAAACGAGAGTTGCGAAGTTGTGAACCGTGATGGGAGCGATTTCGGGATAGAGCTCGATAGTCATAAGACCGTGGCCCTCAACTACCATTTCAACGTAGATGTTCTTCTCATCGTAAGAAGTGTATGTTGATTTATAGCTTTCGCAGCTTACAAGGGAAAGAAGCATAACTGCTGAAAGCAATATCGCCAAAATTCTTTTCATTTGGTATACCTCTCTTTTATTCATAACAGATTAATTATACAACAAAGGCAGTAATATGTAAACATCTTTTTCCCTTTAATTTGTAAATAAACAGCTTTCGGGGAATAATGATTATAACACTTAACAAAACCAAGGCAGGAGCTTTTATGATCTACGATAAGCTGAAAACCATAATAAT
>JAZQVW010000049.1:0-1697 GCA_045632025.1 Candidatus Avispirillum sp.
CTATCTTAATACAGAGGATAAGACCGAGTTTACTTACACGGTTTACGACAAGGCAACAAAGACAGAATATGAGGCGAAGAAGCTTGAATTCGGCGAAAAGTATATGTACAACTACGAAAAGCTTGCAATCGAGGGCCTTGAAATAACAGAGAAAACAGAGCTTTATCTCATTCTCCATTTCGAGGATAAATACCCTGTTGAAGAGGAAGGTAAGGACGCAGGCCTTCTCATCCACACAGAGGGTCATCCTATGAAGACCTATAAGCCCACAAAATCCGAAAAGGAAGCCCTTACAGCAAAGTAATAAAAAGGACGAGATTTCTCGTCCTTTTTTTATAGGCTTCTCCGGGGAGAAGCTGTCAGCGTCAGCTGACTGATGAGGGGTCTAGGCTCCGTTTAACATTGTTCTTAAGCCCAGACTCCTCATCCGACTTCGCTTCGCTCAGCCACCTTCCCCCAGGGGAAGGCTCTTTTTTACTCACCAAGAACCTTAAAGAGCTCCTCGAAGAGGTTGTCTCGGTTGATCTTATAGATATACTTAATAAAATGTCGGTGCTGATCAAGAGCATACTGCGCGTCATATTCGGGAATGGGAGCGTGGATCATCTGCTCGCGCATAAAGCGCCACCCCTGATTGCAAAGCCAGGCAACCGCCGTTACGTCCCAGATAGGACGGGACCAGGGTCTGCCTGCGGCATAGGAATTTGCCTCGTTCACCGTGTTATCCACAAGATAATCACAAAGCTTGTTCTTGCCCTTGAGCCAATAAGTCAATTCAGGACCCGTTGTTGCAAACGCTTCAACAACGCCGCCGCAGGGGAGCATAACGACGGGCATTCCGCAGCCGAGAACGATCCTTGCGCCGGGGATATCCTGCCACATATTAAATTCGCCTGCAGGCATGGGCATATTCGTTGCGTGGCCGCCAAGCCATACCACAACGCAGTTTTCCTTCATTGCAGGATTCTTGAGAATTGCAGAGGAAACGTTTGTGATCGCTCCGATGGCAACGATATAAAGAGGATGCTCGGGAGAATATTCGTTTGCAAGCTCCGCCATAAAATCAGCCGCCGCGCTTTCAACGGGAGTTGACTCGTCGGGCATATAAGAGCAGCTTCCGCGGTATACCTTGTCCTTGAAATCATCCATATCCATCAGGTCAAGAAGCTTCAATATCTCCTGATAGCTCTTCTCCATTCCGTCGGCAGGGCCGTCGGACTTTTCGTTTGTGAAGGGAGCGGCACAAATTCCGCGCACGTTGAATTTGTCCTTTTTCTTCATCATATATCCAATGGCAAACTGGTCGTCTATCTCGTTATAGGCGTCCGTGTCGAGAACAACGTCAACCATACCGTTAGGCGCTGATAAATTCATCAAGAATCTGTCCTGAGTCATAATAATGTCCTCCGTTTCATACTACCTCTATGATATACCAAATCCGAGGTTAAATCAATAGGTGGAAGAAAAAAGGAGCTGTCGATGAGATAAACGATAATTTAGCGAAATAAGCCTTCCCCGGGGGGAAGGGGGACCGCGGAGCGGTGGATGAGGGGTCTGGGCTTCGGTGAACGATGGTTAGAATTTGTAGGGCGGGGGTTTACTCCCGCCGTGCCCAAAGGTCAACATACATTAATAAAACATAAAATTTATGATTGTGTTGAATGTGGGACTACCGTTATCAAATTTAGCATAATTTA
>JAZQVW010000050.1:0-6536 GCA_045632025.1 Candidatus Avispirillum sp.
TACATAATAGAAAGCCAGCTCTTAAAGGGCTTTTCACGATATGTGGGAATATTTTCCGCAATTTCATATTTATCGCTGATAACAAATCGGCGGCTTCTTTTATTCATTGCTCCCCATACAAGCTCGGGAAGGAGATGAAGAGCGCCTGTGTCAAACGTGAAGCTTACGTAGGGGTAGCTATGCTTGATCCTGTCCGCTCTGTGCTGCTGAGTTACCATACAGCCGCCAACGCCGATAATAGTGTCGGGATATTTATCCTTAATATGCTTATACTCGCCGATAAAGGAAAGCGCTCTCGTTTCCGCGTGCTCTCTTATGGCGCAGGTATTTATAAAAATAAGTCTTGCCTTTTCGGGGTCGGAAACGGGAACGTATCCCATAAGAGTGGCAAGGCCTGCCATTCTCTCGCTATCCGCTTCGTTTTGCTGACATCCGAGAGTCTGTATATAAAATCCGGGCTTTTCATCGCCGTAACGGCTCTTCAGATTCTCCTCTATTTTTTTGCACAGCTCAAGCTGAGCCTCAACTGCGCTTTCTTCGATATATTTCGTCATTATTTTTTCCTTATTCTGCCGATTCTTCGTTAGTATGATATTCTACTGCATCAGAGGTTTTATAAACCCCGCCGTCGTTTTCTATAACCACTGCCTCAAATTTGATGACCTTGGAGTTATATATTCTTTCAATCTCTTCGGTTGACATACCGTAAAGCACGGGAGCAAGGGCATTGGAAAGAATGCCGTCGCCGCAAAGAACCACCACGGTATCGTGCTGACTCTCAACCCTCTTGCCTGTTTTACTATCTATAACAAGGCTGTTCTTATCACAGGTTGACAAAACGGAGTTTTCAAAGGATATGATTCCGTGATACTGCTCGGAATTATCGCTTGTATAAACCGCAACGTTCACCTTATCGTCGGGATCACCCTGGTAAATTTCGCCATAGGTTACAACTGTGTTCTTATAGGTAAGGATAGCATAGTTGACACCCTTTACGGAAAGAGCTGCTGCCGCATCGGCAAGCGCATATCCTGCAGAAATGCTCTCATAGTCAAGCTTTGCAAGTCTATCGTCTTTTCTTATAGTTGTGCCGTCTACGGAGATATGATCAAGTCCCGTATGGAGCATAGCCTCTGCAATGCTTGCCTCCGTTACCTCATCGCCGCTTTTATAAAGATCTATAACAGAGCCGAAAACAGGCTGATACTCACCGCCCGTCATCGTGCTGATAGAATACGTATAATCAAGCAGCTCTACAAGCTTTTTACTGCAATCAAAAACCGCATCGACCTCTTTATTGATCTCGCCTATACCTGCGGTGTTTTCAGCTGAAAACATATAAAGCGCATCCGCCAAAGCCTTGGCGCAGGCCTTATCTATCTCTGCCATTTCCTTCTCGCTTCTGACAGTTTCTCCATCCTCGCTGACAAGATACGTCAGGCTAAAGGGCTCGGAGTCAACGACTGCCTCATAGTTATGCACGTCGATTACCTTCTCGTTGCATCCTGCAAGGGCGCTGCAAATTATTACCACGGATATTACCAAAGCTGTTATTTTAATTTTCATACAGACCTCTCTTTAACCGTAAGCGATCATACTAATCAATATATTATATAATATTCTCTCAAAAAAGTCAACAAATTGAGCCCTAACAATAAAAAGAAAGCGGCATTTTTGCCGCTTTCTTTTCGCTTTTTATTTAACACATATGTTTTCGAATATCTCAAAGGCATCAACCGCTTCCTTATCACCTGTGATGATCATAACAAGCGCGTCGCCGTATTCTCTCCAGATAAGGTCCTCGTTTTCACACGCCCATGCCATCTTTGCATATTCATCGGGCATATACATCTGAAGCGCAGAGGTCTGAAGCTCAAGATAGTCCATCTTAACCTTCGCCTTAACGCCTGCGATCTCATCCTCTGTAAGCTCGCGGTCAAATACAAATGCCGCAAACGTATAGCAATAGTCTGTAGGAACTGTTATAGCATAGTCCTTGATATATTCGAATGCTGCAGCGCCCTCAGGGTCAACGCCATACTGCCAAAGGCCGATCTCATCAACGTCCTCTGCCATATATACGACCTCAAGAATATTTTCCTCAAAGCCGATCTCCGCATCGATTGCCTCGTATGCTGCCTTAAGATCGTATTCCCTCGGACCGGACTCTTCGTCCTTTTCTTCTGTTTCCTTTACGTCTGTTTCCTTTGTTGCATCACTGCCGGGGGCTCTTGTTTCATCGCCGTCATTTGCGCAGGATGCAAAGGAAAGCATCATGAGCATTGCAAGGATCAAACAAATAAGCTTTTTCATAAATATTACACCTCTCTAAAATCAATCCACAACTGCCTTATTGTTTACGTAGTTTCTGAGGTTTCTCTCTGCAACGATTACCATTACGATATCTGCCTCAGACTCTGTGATATCGGACTTGTCAAAATTCCAGGTCCAGTTGAAGGTGCTCTTATAGAAACTATCCTTCATAAAGGGAACAAGGGCAATACTATAGGAATCTCGCATTACGTAAATGTTGGGCGCGCCTGCATTTGCTTCATTTGTATACTGGAAATATACCAATCTGTCGCTATATCCCTGTTCATCAATGTGGGAGAATTCATACTGTCCGTATTTAACCGCTGAATCCTTCCATGTGAGCTTTGCCTGTGAGCCGCTCTTGAGCGTATATACAGGGCCGTAATCCACTACTCTGTCATAGTTACCTGTATACCAGCAAAGGTCCTTCATATACGTTTCTGCGTAATTGATCTGATATTCGCTTCTGTCGTGGATCACAACGGTGGGGAAATCATCATCGATCAGATCCATCGTTCTTCTATATGCGTGATAGCCTGCATGGTTATTCCAATGGGTATCATACTTATAATAAAGGTTTTCCTGAGGATTTGCCTTTACTGCGTTTGTCATTGTTTCTCTGAGGTCAACGGCTGTAATACCCGCTTCTTCGAGAAGCTTTACAAACTGGTCGTAGCGTCTGTACTCAGCAAGAGTATATCCTTCGGGCATATAATCGGGATATACTGAATTTTTATTGGGAGCAATAACGAAGTAGAACTTCTTTCCGTTTGCCTCTACCCAGTCGTTTCTTGCCTTAAGGTCTTTGACAGCCTTATCATAAAGAGCAGAATTCAGCTCTCCAACTCCGATAAAGTCATTAAGAGTATCCTTATAGAAAAGATAATTATCATAGCCTACGAGAACGCCGTACAGCATTGCGCCGGGACGGACGGTTGCAAGGTTGACCTTCTGCTGATTCTGTGTTGCATTCCAATTTACCACTGCATTTTTATCCTTCATAGGAATAAACGCAAGAGTATTGGAGTTGTCATCTGTTTTATTTGTTGTTCTGTCGGATATAGTATGTACAAGCACCTTACCTGACAACGTTGTTACAAATTCCAGAGGAATAACCGTATCAAGAGGATACGTAGTTTCTGTTGCAGCCTCTGTCTGATTATTCGCAGGCGTTGTTGTTTCTGCAGGCTTTTCAGACGTTCCGGGAGAAACTGTTGTTTCCTCGGGGGCAGACACGTCTACTGAAGGCTTTGTAGTTACCTCGTTATTTTGTGTGCCATCTACAGGATCCTTCTTATCAGGATCTGCTGTTCCGGCATTGCCCTGCTCTGTTACCGCATCCTTATCTCCTGCGGGCTTCTTTGTTTCCTCATTCTTAGAGGTGTTTTTATCGCCACCGCCGCTAATGGAAATATCTATATTAACGGAGCCACCGCCGTTTGTTTCGGGAGAAGCAGTGGTTTCTGTTGAATCTGTAGTTTTATCAACAGCTGTATCCTCTGTTTCTACGTCACCGATGAGCATTTCGGCACCTGCCTTATCAAGCTCATCAGGATCCTCAACAAGAATAAAGCTTTCCTCGTCACCGTTAAGCTCAACGCGATATATCTGCGCATCCTTTGCATCAAGCTCCTCATCCTCAAGGGATGCCTCAAGCAATGCTACGTATTTAACGCCTTCGATCTCGGCGCTTGCGATGATCTGATATACCTTCTCTGTACCGTCAAGGTCAGTGAGGATCATTGTTTCAACAGTGGGCTCTGTGTCCCCTTCTGTTGTTTCCTCCACGGGCGCTTCCGTTGTTTCCTCATCGGGAGTTTCAACGGGCTCTGTTACCTCTGCCTCCGTTTCCTTTATTGTGGTTTCCTCGTCGCCGCCTTTTGCGCAAGAGGGCAAAATCAAGCTAACCACCAGAAGCATGGCTATCAAGGCTGTTGTTTTCTTACTCATAGCATACCTGACCTTTCGTTTGTTTGAATTAGACAATACTTATCCATTCTGCATATTCACATAAATTATATCAACAAATCCGACGCTATGCAATTCCCTGCATCCAATTTATTGTTATTTTTTTGTGAACGAAGCATTTTTTTGAATATACACTTTTAAATCCCCGACAAATGTGTTATTATTAATCAATATGTATATTTATAAAAGTTACGAAAGGACAACATTATAAATATGAGCGATGAAATCAAGCGTCCCGACGTGGAGTTTTCCGATATCAGTCTTATATATCCCGACGCAAGCAATATAACTGCTCATAGCGGAATATCTGAATATGATGCAGGCAGACTCGAGCTTTACGAGCTTATTGATCTCAGGTCCTCCGACATCGGCGACTATTTCACAAACGATCCAGAAACTATCAGATACCGCCAGCAGACTCTCCGCGATCTTACAGAGATCCCCGAGCTTTGCAGAGTGCTTAACCGTATGCTCCCCTTCCTTAACGACATTATCGAGCTGAGAAGTCTTTCTGAGGATGCGGAATCCGCGGGAGATTCCTATCTCTACAGCATCACCGAGGCTGAGATATACAATTCTCTTATTGAGTTGCTTCGCGAAGAGCTTCTTCCCTTCAGAGACAGGATCACATCTCCTGCTATGACTGCTCTTTGTGATAGAATTGGAATTCTTGCAGAAAGCGATTACTATAAGACTGTCTCCGAAAAGCTTTCAGAGCTTTCTCAGAGGGTTCGCGATATTAAGAGCGTTACAATGGGAGTTAACCTTGATTCCCGTCTTCAGCCCGTTTCTGCAGGAGTTGTTTCCGTTAACAGCGAAAGCTTCCACAGCGGCGACTTTTTTGAGCGCGTTATGCGTCTTGACTTCAAAAAGGACGAGATGACCTGCATCGCAGACCTTGTTCCCTACACTAAAAATCAGAGTGAAAACCGCAAGGCGGCTATGGCAAACGCCTTTAATGCCGCTATCTCCGACGTTTTCAAATCCTCTCTCAAGGATTGGAAGCGCGCATGCAAATACTACGTTCTTGAAAACACAGACTTCCTTCTTAAAATAGCACCGGAGATAGAATTTCTTTCAAAATCCGCTCTTCTTATAAATCGCCTTAAAGATATGGGATGCACTCTCTGCACTCCCGAAATAGCTGACAGCAACAAAAAGGTGTTCAGCGCAAAAGGGCTTTGCAACCCTGTTATCGCCATAAAAACAGGCTCCGAAATGGTTCCCAACGACTTTTCCTTTGACGAAAACGGCACTATCTTCGTTATAACAGGTCCTAACCGAGGTGGAAAAAGCGTTATCACCTGCGCCGTTGGCCACGCCTTTGCTATGGCTCAGCTTGGCCTCCCCGTTTGCGCAGAAAGCGCCCTTATCTCCCCCTGCGACAAGATCTTGACTCACTTCCCAGGAGACAGCGTCGACACTGTTGACAAGGGTCGACTTGGCGAGGAATGCGCGCGTCTGAGCGATATTTTCGATCAGGTTACAGATGAGAGTCTTGTGCTTCTGGACGAATCCCTTTCATCCACAGGCTCATTCGAGGGCTCTTACATAGCCTCCGAGATCCTCTCGGGCTTTAGCCTTGCGGGATGCCGAGCAATTTTCTCAACTCATTTGCACGATCTTGCCGCATCTATTGACGCTATCAACGGAAAGTGCGCCCCCCTTGGCGGCGTTTCCATTGACAGCCTTGTGGCTGAGGTTAAGGACGGCTCAAGAAGCTTTAAGATCCAGAGAAAAAAGCCCGACGGTAAGAGCTATGCATCCGACATTGCTGATAAATACGGACTTTCTTTTGACAAAATAACCGAAAAACTTTCCAAAAACTGAGTTTAATTGTGGCTTTTGGTGATTGGTGCAAAAAAAATAAAAAAAGCTAAAAAAGGTATTGCATTTATTTTTGTTTTATGCTAAAATACTTCTTGCTGATTTTGTAATAAAAATTATTCATCACTATATATGGAGGTAACTAACGATGGCAAAGTGTGATATTTGCGGTAAGGGCGTTGTTTTCGGTCACAATGTTTCTCATTCCAACCGTAAGACAAACAGAATGTGGAAGCCCAACATCAGAAAGGTTAAGGCTGTTGTTAACGGCACTCATACAACAGTTCATGTATGTTCCCGTTGCCTGCGTTCCGGCAAGGTAGAGCGCGCTTAATGCGATCTTGGTGCTGATATATAGGACGCAAACATATAGCAAACTAATTAATGATTATAGGGAAAGCGGCGAATTTCGCCGCTTTTTTCCGTTT
>JAZQVW010000051.1:0-30873 GCA_045632025.1 Candidatus Avispirillum sp.
AACCTCAATGCTGCAGATGGGAAATATAATCAGAAAGCCTGTTATCTGGCTTCCTCCCATTTTGGCGTCCGTTATCACAGGACCTGTTGCAACGGTTGTATTCCGTCTTGAATGCGAGGGCGTTTCTGCAGGAATGGGAACTTGCGGCCTTGTTGGTCCTTTCGGCGCCATCACTGCAACTGATTCTAAGGGCGCTATGTTCTGGGGTGGTCTGCTCCTCGTTTGTGTCGTTCTTCCTGCCGTGCTTACCCTTGTGTTCAGCGAGATTATGCGAGCCCTTGGCATCATCAAGGAAGGCGACTTAAAGCTTGAGCTTTGAGTATTTATACAGTAATAACAAACGGCTTCGACTGACCTCAGTCGGAGCTGTTTTCTTTAGTATTGGACTTTTGGTGCAAAAAATGTGTGAAATTCCCCTATAGACATAGGGCTTTTGTAACTTTTTATGCAAAATTGTCCTTGTAATTTATCCTTGATTTTGATATAATCTTAGCAACTATACATTTAATGTAGAAGTTTTGTATTTGTTGAAAGGATGTCTGAAATGAAATTAGACCCTATTATCATATCTTTGCTTGATACAGACCTGTATAAGTTCAATATGAACCAGGTTATTTTCCACAAGCATACAGATCTTTGTGGCGAATATCATTTCAAGTGCCGCAACGATGACGTTGTGTTCACAGAAGAAATGTTTCGAGAGATCAATGCTCAGATAGATTATCTTTGCGGACTTAAATTCAAGCCCGATGAGTTAGACTATCTCCGCTCCATCAGATTCATTAAAGACGACTATGTTGAGTTTCTTCGTCTGTGGCGTCCTCTCAGAGACTACGTAACGACCTCACTCAGCTGGGATGGCAAGCTTTCAATTATAATCAAGGGTCCCCTCTTTTCTGCTATGCAGTTTGAGATATACCTTCTCGAGATCGTAAACGAGGTATATTTCAGAATGAGATACGATCACGATATTCTGCGCAAGTCTGCAGATGAGCGTCTTGATGCAAAGATCAAGGGCTTCCAGGATGGAACATACACCTTCAAGTTTGCTGAGTTCGGATGTAGAAGACGTCTTTCCCGCGAGTGGGAGGATATCGTTATTAAGCGCCTTGTTAAGGAAACTGATAACTGTGTTGGTACGTCCAACGTATATTTTGCAAAGAAATACGAGATTCTGCCCATCGGTACCTTTGCACACGAGTTCGTGCAGATGTATCAGGGCATCGACTGGATCCCCCTTGCTTATACAAACCAGTATGCCATGAACGACTGGTACGACGAGTATAAGGGTGACAACGGTACAGCGCTTACAGACACTATCACAACAGATCTGTTCCTGCTGGACTTCAACCGCGCAATGGCAAACAACTATTCAGGCGTTCGTCACGATAGCGGAGATCCCTATGCGTGGGGCGATAAGATGATCGAGCACTATAAGAAGTACAGAATCGATCCCAAGCATAAGCAGCTTCTGTTTAGTGATAGCCTTGACTTTGACCGTGCGCAGAGCCTTTATGATTATTTCAATGATAAGGCTAAGGTGGCGTTTGGTATAGGCACGTTCTGTTCAAACGACACTTGCGAAAAGCCTCTTAACATTGTTATCAAGCTCCAGTATGTGAACGGACGTCCCGTTGCAAAGCTTTCCGACAATCCTGAAAAGTCCATGTGCTCTGATAATGAGTACCTTGAATATCTCAGAAGAAGCGTTGATTTCAGATTAAACAGAGAAAAATAAAAAGAGCCCTCAGGGCTCTTTTTTATTTGCCTCGTTTTATGCTCTTAACGTAGCAAACAGTATAAGTCAAAAGCAGGGATGTGTAAACGTATGCAAATAAATCGGTAATTAAAACCGGGAACATACTCAGGGCAGAAGATATCGTTATATGCATTATAATTATAAGCTTAATAATGTGAAAAACCACAAGTGCACACCAAGCTAGGATCATGCGTAAGCTTTTCTTCTTGTTAGTGGATATTGTTATTTTGTCAAATACTTCATTTGCAACGAATGCCATAATAATTGAGAAGATAAAGAGCAGAGTATTCATTGCAGTAAGAATGGGTAAGCCTACAAAATGAGGAGATAATACTACAATAGGTGCGGCAATAGCCCAAGCACACCAGTAACCTGCTTTGTGCTTTACAAACAAGCAAATGAGACTGCAGCTTAAAACGGTGAAAATAATAGGTATAGTAAGGTCCAAATCTTCCGGACCTTCGGAAAATAGCCATACTAAAATGCTACCGAGAAGAGAAACTGTTAAAAGAATATAACCAATGATTTTTTGCTGTGTGACCGGATGCTCTTTTTTCGTTGTTTCTAAAACCATAGATTGTTGAGCTTTTTCTTTAACCTGTCGGCATGTTAATTCATCAAGAGAAATCTCAAACAGATCACATAACTTTATCAGCTTGTCTAAATCGGGTATTGATGCATCGGTTTCCCATTTGGAAACTGATTGGCGGGATACGTCAAGAATATCTGCCAGATCGCCTTGACTCAGGTTCTTTGCTGTTCGTAATTCAAATATTTTAGTTCCTATGCTCATACGCTGAACCTCCTCTTGGGATTTCTGAGTTCATTATAATACTTTCTTTGATGATTTTCTACCAATTATCCTTGGAAATTTAGCAACTGAAGGTTGCAGATGCAGTAAGCGATATATTTATATGTTTGTTTGCGTCAATGCTTGACAATATAGTCAAAAATGAGTACAATATTAGGAGTTTTTGTAAAAACAGGTGATATAATGACGAAAAAGAAAAAAGGTGGATTAAACGTCAGCGTAACCACGTTTATCGGCGCCATTGCGGTAGTGCTTGTGCTGATGATATTGACCTACGTTATGACTATAGTTATCCCCGGCGGAGAATATGCGCGCGTAACTGATGAAAACGGAAACGTGGTGATCGATGCCGATGGCGGATTTACATATGTTGACGGCGGCATTTCCTTTGGAAAATGGCTGCTTTCACCCATTCTCGTTTTGGGAGCTGATGGAGGCGGAATGATAATCGCCATCCTTGCATTCCTTCTTGTGATCGGCGGCGTGTTTAATAGCCTTGAGCGCGGCGGACTTATGAAGTATATGCTAGATAAGATAGTCCATCGCTTTGGAGGCGCAAGATATAATCTCCTCGCAATAATAACCTTCTTCTTTATGGCAATGGGCGCTTTTATAGGCTCATTTGAGGAGTGCGTTCCCCTTGTTCCCATCGTGGTGGTTCTTGCAGTAAGCCTTGGATGGGATAGCCTAACAGGTATGGGCATGAGCCTTCTTGCAGTTGGATGCGGCTTTGCCTCAGGCGTTTGCAATCCCTTCACGGTAGGCGTTGCACAGGGGCTGGCAGGCCTTCCTATGTTCTCGGGAATCTGGCTTCGTGCCGTGGCTTTCGTTCTTATCTATCTTCTTTTGATAGCGTTCGTTCTTCATCACGCTAAGAAGATTGACAGATTTGCAGATGGCGGCTCAGTAGAGGTTAAGAGCTTTGAGGGATGTAAGAAAATGGACCGCGGACTTGTCTGCTTTGCTTCCATTCTTGGAGTTGGCATTGCGATCGTTCTCATGTCAGGCTTCATAACTGCTCTTCAGGATTATACAATGATAATCGTTGCGGTTATGTTTCTTGCGGCAGGTATTACGGCAACTCTCGCTTCGGGAATGAAGGGAAGTGAGCTTGCAAAGAGCTTCGGACAGGGAATTGTCAGCATAGCTCCCGCAGTTCTTCTCATTCTTATGGCAAGCTCTATCAAGTATACTCTCACGGAGGGTAAGATCCTTGATACTCTTCTTCATCTTGCAGTTGACGCTGTAGATACTCTTCCCAAATGGATGATCATCCTCTGCATTTATCTTATCGTTCTTGTTCTGAACTTCTTTATCAGCTCAGGGTCCGCAAAGGCGTTTCTTCTCATTCCGCTTATCGTGCCTATGGCGCAGATGTTTGGGATAGAGCCTCAGCTTTGCGTTATGGCATTTGCGTTTGGCGATGGATTCTCAAACGTATTCTATCCCACAAATGCGGCGCTCCTCATAGCCCTCGGCTTGTCCGACGTAACCTATAGCAAGTGGGTGCGCTATACCTGGCGTTTTCAGGCGGCAAACCTTGTTCTCACAAGCATTCTGCTTCTGGTGGGCTTTGCAATCGGATATAATTGATTAATAAAAGGGAGATTTTCTCCCTTTTTTATTTTTAGTTTCATAAAAAGCGAAAGCGCCTTGATCTAACACATATTATCACCGAAGGGCAGGGATACTTTATCATTTTAATTCAATAAAACTATTGAATTGGTATGCTTACTGTGCTATAATATAAAGGATTTTTGCAAAAAAAGGAGATAAAATACTAATGGGAGAAAAAAGAAGCAGCTTCACAGGCAAAATAGGCTTCGTGCTTGCGGCAGCAGGCTCAGCCGTTGGCCTTGGAAATATATGGCGATTCCCTTATCTTGCGGCTAAATACGGTGGAGGAATATTCCTTCTCGTTTATCTTATCTTGGCAGTAACCTTTGGATTTGCGCTGATGTGCGGCGAGATCGCGATCGGAAGAAAGACAGGGAAGAGCGCAATCGATGCTTTTGGTGCGCTCAGCAAAAAATGGGGATTCCTCGGTTGGATGATATCCATCATACCTATGCTCATCCTTCCTTATTATTCTGTAATCGGCGGATGGGTAACAAAGTATTTTGCGGTTTTTGTAAGCGGCGGCGCGGCTGAATCTGCAAAGGAAGGCTTTTTCGGAGGCTTTATCACAAATGCCTATGAACCCATTGTATGGTTCCTCGTGTTTATAGGACTCACCGCGCTTATCGTTCTTTTCGGTGTAGAAAAGGGCGTTGAAAAGGTGAGCAAGGTTATGATGCCCGTGCTTGTTGTATTAACACTTTTCATCGCGGTGTATATTATGTTTATGCCCGGTGCAATGGATGGAGTTATCTATTATATCAAGCCCGATTTCAGCAATTTCTCAGCAACAACGGTTCTTGCGGCAATGGGTCAGCTGTTCTATTCAATGTCTCTTGCAATGGGAATTATGATCACGTATGGCTCTTATATGAGAAAGGACGTAAGCATTGAGTCCTCTGTAAGAAACATTGAGATCTTCGATACGGGTATCGCATTCCTTGCAGGTCTTATGATCGTTCCTGCGGCTTATATGTTCTATAACGGAGACACAGAAAAGCTTGGTAAGGGCCCCACGCTTATGTTTGATACACTTCCTAAGGTGTTTGACACAATGCCCGGCGGTGGAATCATCGGCGCAGTGTTCTTCCTTATGGTGTTCTTTGCGGCGCTCACATCCTCTATTTCTCTTATGGAAACGGTAGTATCCATTTTTAGAGACAAGTTCGGTTGGGAAAGAAGATTCACTTGCATTGCAGTTTTCCTCGGATGCGTAGTTCTTGGAATTCCTTCATCTCTCGGCTTTGGTGCTTGGGACTTTATCACTCTTGGCGGAATGTCAATTCTCGATATGTTCGACTTTGTCAGCAACAGTATTCTTATGCCTATCGTTGCAATTCTCACTTGCATTTTCATTGGCTACGTTATAAAGCCCAAGGGTCTTGCAGATGAGATCGCAGTAGACGGTAAGTTCAAGAGCGAAAAGCTCTTTGGCGTGATGATCAAGTATATTGCTCCTATCTGCATTGTACTTATTCTCATTTCCTCTATTCTTGACGTTCTCGGAATTATGAAGATATAAAAAGAAAAGCTTCCCGAAAGGGAAGCTTTTCTTTACTGTCGAAAAAACTACGTTTTTTCCGACAAATAGGCTTTGGGCACTCGCGTCTCGCGCCAATCGCTACGCTCTGACACTCGCAAAGCCGCAAGGAGTAGTCTCGGTCGCTTTTTCCAAAGCTCCCGTCGCCTACGTGATTTTATTATAAATTTTATTTTTACTTTAACAACAAACTGAAAAAGCTTCCCGATGGGAAGCTTTTTTGTGATTGGATTTGTTTTACTGTAGGGCGGTCACACCGGGGCCGCCGTTTTGAATTATTTATTCCTTTTCAAATCCGCCCTTGCCGAAACGGATAAGAGAAACGATAATAGAGCCGATATTAAACACCTCGCAGATAATACCGCCGATGGAGAAAACGAAAACGTTGTGAACGAGCCAAAGGGGAGAAACGCAGAAGAGCTGAAGCATTCTGATGGTCTTTCCATTGCGGCTCCACATTGAAAGGGTGCCAACCAGCTGCGCCACAAGGGCGATAACAGAGAATATGTTTGTGTAAGTAAATATGGTTGCAATGGTGTATAAAGCGAGAGTTAT
The DNA here is from genome assembly GCA_045632025.1 of Candidatus Avispirillum sp. GTDB lineage: Bacteria > Bacillota > Clostridia > Oscillospirales > CAG-272 > Avispirillum. The sequence continues at coordinate 6,283 of JAZQVW010000051.1, forward strand.
GTAAAGCCAGTAGGGCTTGCTTGTTTTCTTGCCACCCATCATAACCGCGCCGCGGAAAATATTTATAAAGTTAAGAAGACAGCCCGTGTAAGCTCCGAGAAGGAGGAAGTTTAAAGCGAACATACATCCGCTGAATGCCTGCAGGAAAAAGAACTTCTTGTTTTCCTTTATCTGAAAGGAAACGAAGGCAGCGATGGTGCCGAGAATACCAAAGCCCTGAGCAATAATATCTATCATAAAATTCACCTTTATTCAAAAAACTGCTAATATTAAAGCATAACCGCGCCCCAATTGCAAGAGCAAAGAGCAAATATCCTTGACTAAATTTTGAGATAATAGCGGTAAATGATGATATCTTCGCCATAGAAAAAAGGAGCCTAAAGGCTCCTTTTTGTTAATCTTCAATTTCCTCTTCTTCCTAGTCGTCAACAACCTCTTCTTCTTCAACATCTTCGCCGAAGGGAATGGTTGATCTGTCGTAAGTTGCGGCATTTTCAAGGATAACGCTTGCAAGCCAATCATTGATGCAGATTCCGTCAATTCTCCACTGCCAGTTTCCGCCAACTGTTGAGGGAACGTTGATGCGCGCAGTTTCGTCAAGACCCATCAGGTCGTGCATCATAATGATAACTGTGTCTGCTACAGACATATAAGCCGTTCTGATCATAGTCCAGTTAAAGCCCTCGTCGGGAGTTGTGTGCATATATGTAGCCGACTGGATGAGAGTCTTCTTGCTTGCTGTCTTATACCAGCCCATAATAGTATCGTTATCGTGAGTTCCCGTATAAACAACACAATTCTTAACGTGGTTATGGGGCAGATATTCGTTGTCAACTCTGCCGTCAAAGGCAAACTGCATAACCTTCATCCCGGGGAATCCGGACTTCTTCAGCATCTCGCGAACCTCGTCCGTAAGGATACCAAGGTCCTCAGCAATAATGGGAAGATTATCTCCGAATTCTTCCTTGAATGCTTCAAACAGATCCATATTAGGACCGATCATCCAGCTGCCGTTTTTAGCTGTCTTGTCGCCGTAGGGAATAGCGTAGTAAGCCTCAAAGCCTCGGAAATGGTCAATGCGGATCATATCGTAAAGCTTCATTGCGTGGCCAAGGCGCTTTTTCCACCATTTATAGCCGTTCTTTTTCATAACGTCCCAGCGGTAAAGGGGATTGCCCCAAAGCTGTCCGTCCTCGGAGAAGGCATCGGGGGGACATCCTGCAACCTTGATGGGCTTTAGATCCTTATTCAGCAAAAACTGCTTGGGATTTGCCCAGGTGTCAGCGCTGTCGTATGCAACGTAGATCGGAATATCTCCGATTATGTAAATTCCCTTGCCGTTGGCGTATTTTTTCAGAGCCTGCCATTGCTGATCGAACTTAAACTGAACGAAGCGGTAAAACTCCATCGTTTCAGCGTGCTCTTCCTTTTTCGCCTTGATAACCTCAGGCTTTCTGCGCTGCAGGTCCTCTTCCCAGTTTTCCCAGGCAACGTCGTTGTGCTCGTTCTTCAGCGCCATAAAGAGGGCGTATTCTTCAAGCCAGAACTTGTTCTCGCGGCAGAATTTCTTAAACTTTGCATCAGGTGTAAATTTAGTAAACGCCAATCTCAGAAGAGGAAGGCGGTTTTCGTAAAGCTTGCCGTAGTCAACACAGTAGTTGTCGTCGCCAAAATCGGCAACGGCGATCTGAGCCTCTGTGAGAAGTCCCTCGTCCTTCAGCATATCAAGGTCGATAAAATAGGGGTTTCCTGCAAAGGAGGAAAAGGACTGATAAGGAGAGTCGCCGTAGTTTGTGGGGTTAAGGGGCAGTATCTGCCAATATGTCTGTCCGGCTTTTGCCAGAAAATCTACAAATCTGTATGCTTCGGGGCCGAAGGTTCCGATTCCGTGCGCGGAGGGAAGGGAGAATATCGGCATAAGGATTCCACTTGTTCTCATTAAAAAAGCTCCCTAGTATAAAAATCGTATGCGTTTTGCAACACTATTGTGTATTTTACCAAAAGAAAGCGCAAATTGCAATACGTTTTTGATAAAAATGCATTATAAGACCTATGTTTTTACTGATTTGGACTTGATTTTTGTTTTTTTCGTGTATTGAAAATTGAAAAAAGAGATGTATAATTAATATGGAGATTTGTTTACCGCAAAGGATATATATAATATGAAAAAAATAAAAGCATTTGTAAAGCAGAACACAGTTGCGGTGATCGCATTTTTTGCCGCACTTTTAACCTCGTTTTTCGTTCTGCCCGATAAGGAATATCTCGGATATTTTGATTTCAAAACTCTCACGTGCCTTTTCTGCGTGCTTGCAGTAGTGTGCGCGCTCAGAAATATCAACTTTTTCTATATTCTTGCGCGTAAAACGGTAACGCTTTTCAAAAACACGAGAATGTGTATACTTGCTCTTGTGTACATAACCTTTATCGGCTCAATGATCATTGCAAACGATATGGCGCTGCTGACGTTTTTACCTCTTGGTTATTTCGTTCTTGACAGCACGGATATGAAGAAGCATATGGCGTTCACCTTTATTATGCAGAATATCGCTGCAAACCTGGGCGGAATGCTGACACCCTTCGGCAATCCTCAGAATCTGTATCTGTACACAAAGTTCAATATCTCAAACGGTGAGTTTATAAAGATAATGCTCCTGCCCTTCATAATCGCAATTGCCATTATCACGGTCTGCTGCTTGTTTGTAAAGAAGGAGCCGCTCAGCCTTCCCGATGAGGAGGTAAAAATAGATCGTGTGAAGGTCAGCATATATATGGTGCTTTTTGCTTTGTCAATCCTTATCGTTTTCCGCGGCATCCATTATCTCATCGGTCTTATAGTTATCCCGCTCGTTCTTCTCTTTATGGACAGAAAAGCTCTTAAGATGGTGGACTATCCGCTGCTTTTCACGTTTGTTTTCTTTTTCATATTCTCGGGAAATATGTCAAGAATAGAGATCGTGCGCAACGTGTTTGAATTTCTGCTTTCAAAGAGCACTCTTCTTTTCAGCATTCTCAGCTGTCAGATAATCAGCAACGTTCCCTCAGCGATCCTTCTCTCACAGTTTACGACGAACTATCCCGAATTGCTTGTAGGAGTTAATATCGGAGGAGTGGGAACTCTCATTGCATCCCTTGCCAGCCTTATAACCTTCAGAGAGTATTCAAAGCATAATCCCGGCGGCGTTAAATATTATCTTCGCCAGTTTATGATATATAATCTTGCATTTCTTGTGGTTCTCACTTTTATTATGGCAATTATTCTCTGATGAGGCAGATAATTTGCAAATTGTTTAAAACCACCACTTGACAATATCATAGCTAATAATATATAATAATACAAATATATCTATATAAAGGAAAGTGTTTCTTTTTGTAAGCGCTTTGCTTAAGTTATTTGACTTTACATAAACGTTTTATAAACAGCTTATGCCGCTTTACATAGCGGAGGAAGGAAGAAATTATGAGCATTATTGAAGAAAAGATCGTAGCTGAAGGCCTCACCTTTGATGACGTTCTCCTTATCCCCCAGAGAAGTGACGTAATCCCTGCTGACATCAAGCTCGGAACACGCCTCACAAACAAGATCAAGCTTAACATTCCTCTCATGAGTGCCGCAATGGACACAGTAACAGAGAGCGAGCTTGCAATTGCAATGGCAAGAGAAGGCGGCGCAGGTACAATTCATAAGAATATGTCCATCGAAGAGCAGGCAGACCAGGTTGAAAGAGTTAAGAGAAGCGAAAACGGCGTTATAACAAACCCCTTCTTCCTTCGCCCCGATAACTATGTTTACGAAGCTGATAACCTCATGGGTAAGTACAAGATCTCCGGTGTTCCCGTATGTGACGAAAACGGAACTCTCGTAGGTATCATTACAAACCGTGACCTTCGTTTCCTTCCCGACTACAACGTTAAGATCAAGGACGTTATGACAAAGGAAAACCTTCTCACAACAAGAGAGGGAACAACTCTTGAAGAGGCAAAGGAGATCCTCTGCCGCGCTAAGGTTGAAAAGCTTCCTATCGTTGACGAAAACTTTAAGCTTAAGGGCCTTATCACAATCAAGGATATTGAAAAGGCTTCCAGATATCCCAATTCTGCAAAGGATGCACAGGGCCGTCTTATCTGCGGCGCTGCTATCGGTATCACAGCAGACGTTCTCGACCGCGCAGGCGCACTTCTTGCAGCAGGCGCAGACTATCTCGTTCTTGACAGTGCACACGGTCATTCCAAGAACATCTTCACGTGCCTTGATAAGGTAAAGAGCGCATTCCCCGAAGCACAGATCATTGCAGGTAACATTGCAACAGCAGCAGCAGCTCGCGATCTTATCGCAGCAGGCGCAGATGCGATCAAGGTAGGTATCGGCCCCGGTTCTATCTGTACAACTCGTGTAGTTGCAGGTATCGGTGTTCCCCAGATCACAGCTATTATGGATGCATATTCCGTTGCAGCTGAGGCTGATATTCCCGTTATTGCAGACGGTGGTATCAAGTATTCCGGCGACCTTGTAAAGGCTATTGCAGCAGGTGCAAACGTTATCATGGTAGGCTCCCTCCTTGCAGGCTGTGAGGAAAGCCCCGGAGTTGAAGAAATTTATCAGGGCAGACGCTTCAAGGTATATCGCGGCATGGGCTCCATCGCAGCTATGGAGCGCGGCTCTAAGGATAGATATTTCCAGGCTAACGCAAGAAAGCTTGTTCCCGAAGGCGTTGAAGGCCGTGTAGCATATAAGGGTCCCGTTGCTGACACAGTATTCCAGCTTATGGGCGGTCTCCGTGCAGGTATGGGCTATTGCGGTGCTCCCGACGTTGAAACACTTAAGCGCGAGGGCAAGTTCGTTCGCATCTCCGGTGCAGGTCTCAGAGAGAGCCATCCTCACGATATCAGCATCACTAAGGAAGCTCCCAACTACAGCCAGATGAACTGATAATTAAGGAACGAAATAAATGAAAAAAGTAATATCTTTTGTTGCAGCATTGACACTTTTGGTGTCAATGCTTGCATTTAACGCCTCTGCAGCGTCAGAGCTTGAGTTTTCCGTTACTAAGGCAGAGGGTAAGCCCGGCAAAACAGTAACTGTAGACGTTATGCTTGATAAGAACGTGGGCACGTGGGCTATGAAGTTTTACGTTGAATACAACAGCAAGTATTTTGACCTCGTTTCCGTAACCCCTGGTGAAGTCTATGCAGCAAGCGAGATAACTGAGGGTAACATTGATGATAGCGGAACTTACGTATTTTATGCTGAAAGCAACGGTATGAAAGACGTGCTCAAGACAGGTAAGGTTCTCACGCTTGAGTTTAAGATCCTTAAGGCGGCTCCCAATGGCGAGCACGATATCACTCTTGAATTTCCCGATGATGGCGACGGTTGGTTCTTCGGAATCGGCCCTGCTCCCGATTATGACTTTATTGACCGCACAGTTGAGCTTCGCGAAAAGGGCGCTATAAAGGTTGTTGGCTCCTTTGATACAGAGTATGAGGAAACAACAAAGGCTCCCGAAACAGATGAAGCTCCCGATTCAGAAACAGAAAAGGATTCCGATAAGGAAACTGATAAAACACCTGATTCTGAAACAGCAAAGGATTCCGACAAGGTAAACGGTAAGGATCCCGTAAAGGAAACTGAGAAGGATTCCGATAAGGTTGACGTTGACGGTTCCGCAAATGAGCCTGAAGTAACAGACGCTCCCGATACGTATGAAACAGAGCTTGTAACAGAAATCGTAACAGAGCTTGTGACAGACGCAGATGGTGAGGTTGTAACGGATACTGTGGGTGAACCTGTCGTAACAGAGGTAGTGGTAGTTGTTCCCGTAACAAAGCCCGCGAATACCGATACAGTTGTATCTCCCGAAACAGAAAAAACACCTGTTGATAATACAACGGCAGGCTCCGATGATGAAACAGAAAAGTCTCCCGAAACAGAGATCGTGTACGTAACAGATGCAGAGGGCGAAAAAGTAACTGAGCCCGATGGTAAGCCTGTAACGGAGATCGTTGTTATCGAGGACGAAGGAGATGCTTTCCCCGTTCAGACTGTTATTATCATTGTATGCATTGTTGCAGCAGTTGTAGCTGCAGCTCTTATTGCAGTAGTTGTTGTTTCTCGCAGAAAGAATGACGAAGCAGAGGCTGTTGAGGCTTCCGAATCCAAGGAAGAAGAAAACGCTGAAGAAGATAATCAGTAATGCTTAAAAAATTAAAAAGTGGCAGAGAAAATCTGCCACTTTTTTCTTTAAAGGTATTGCACATGAAGATTTATTATGCTATACTGTCGTGGTGAATTGAATATCCCCTGTGAAGCTCTAAGAACCAAAAGGACTGAGAGTGGAGGGAACTCTGGAGAATCTCTTAAATGAGTGCCGAAGGTGTAAGGCCAAAAAGCCGAATCTCTCAGGCAAAAGGATAGAGTATTAACAAGAAATATAAATATTCCTATAATTCTTGCATTTTCCGGAGCTGCTGTTTTTCAGCAGTTTTTTTATTTACAGAAAGGAGAATTAAAATGGATAGAATAAACGAGATACTTCTCAATATTGTATCAAACGTAAACACGTATCTTTCAAACTACGTGCTTCTCATTATGCTTATCGGATGTGGACTTATCTTCACGTTCAAGACAAAATTCGTGCAGGTTCGTTGCTTTGGTGAGGGCTTAAAAAAGGTTTTTGGAAACATTAAGCTCTTCGGCGGCAAGCAGAGCGGAGGCCTCAGCTCCTTCCAGGCGCTCGCAACAGCAATTGCGGCTCAGGTTGGAACAGGTAATATCGTAGGTGCCTGCGGTGCTATTCTTGTAGGCGGCCCCGGTGCTATCTTCTGGATGTGGGTCATCGCATTCTTCGGTATGGCAACAATCTATGCCGAGGCAGTGCTTGCTCAGGAAACCAGAGAAATCGATAGCGACGGCAACGTAGCAGGTGGCCCCGTATATTATATCAAGAAGGCCTTTGATAATAATCTTGGCAAATTCCTTGCAGTGTTCTTTGCAATTGCCATTACACTTGCACTTGGATTTATGGGCTCTATGGTTCAGTCAAACTCCATTGCTAATTCCTGCACTACAGCCTTTGGTGTAAAAGGCTGGATCGTTGGCGTAGTTATTGCGGCCTTGGCGGGCTTTATCTTCCTCGGTGGCGTTCAGAGAATCGCTTCCGTAACAGAAAAGCTCGTTCCTATTATGGCATGTCTCTATCTTCTCGGCGGTTTTGTGATCCTTGTGCTCAGAGCAAAGTACATTCCCGAAACATTTGGTATGATCTTCAAGTTTGCATTCCAGCCTCAGGCTATCCTTGGCGGTGGGTTCGGCGCGGCACTTGGCGCAGCGCTCACTCAGGGAGCTAAGAGAGGTCTTTTCTCAAATGAAGCGGGTATGGGATCAACACCTCACGCACATGCACTTGCAAACGTTGAAAAGCCTCACGATCAGGGTGTTGCAGCTATGATCGGTGTGTTCATAGATACATTCGTTGTACTTACAATGACAGCTCTTATCGTAATCTCCTCTCTCTATACAGGAGACGGCGCGCTTGCAGAGCTTGTTCGAAACGGTGCAGGCGATTTTGCATCTGAAGCAGCTGCTCTCGGTATAACAAAGAACAATATGGTTCAGGTTGCATTCCAGGGCATTCTTGGAGACGGCATTGGCGGCATTTTTGTTGCAGTTTGTCTTTTGTTCTTTGCTTTCTCAACCATCGTTTCATGGAACTATTTCGGCAAGATCAATTTCCAGTATCTCTTTGGCAAGAAGGTAGTATTCATTTATTCTATAGTATCCCTTGCATTCATCTTCTTTGGAACTATCCTTTCAAGTGATCTTGTTTGGGAGCTTGCAGATATGTTCAATAACCTTATGGTAATCCCTAACGTTATCGCAATCGTGGCGCTTTCAGGTATAGTTGCCGCATCTGCAAATAATAAAAAGAAATAAGATAAAGGGAAGGCTTAAACGGCCTTCCTTTTTATATATAAATATTAAAATCTTTTGATAATTTATTGATGTGTTCATAAAAATGTGATAAAATAATAGAAATATATTTTTTCGGTGATGATATGAGAAACAGACTGGCAATTATAGGCGCAGGCAATATGGGCTGTGCCATAGCAAACGGAATATTGCTCACGGAAATGCTCTCTCCCGCAAACCTTATTCTTGTAAGACGAAGCGTGGATAAGCTCGCTGATTTCAGTGAGCGAGGCTGCGTTGTAACAAGCGATATCGAGGCGGCGTGTGAGGCGGCAGATGCAATTATGATAGGCGTGAAGCCTCAGATGTTTGGCGACGTTATGCCGATCATTGCTCCTTATGCAAAGGGCAAGCTTGTTATCTCTATTGCAGCAGGAATAACTGTTGAAACTATGGAAAATGCGCTTCCCGGTGCATATATTGCCCGAGTGATGCCTAATACGCCTCTTATGGTAGGTCGAGGTGTCAGCGCGATCTGCTACGGAAGCGGGGTTTCCGATGAGGATAAGGGATTTACAGAGGAAATCTTTTCCTGTGCAGGTATGAGCTTTGTTATAGATGAGTCTCTTATGAACGCAGTGCCTGCAGTGACCTCAAGCTCAATCGCATATTTTGCCCGTATTATGGGAGATATGTTTAAATGGGCGAAGGGAAATGGCTTTGACGTGCTTTCAGATAAGGAAATTATTGAAATGATCGCCCTCTCCGCAATAGGAACTGCCGAAATAATAACTAAAAAGGAAATGGCACCGAGTGATCTGGTGCGTGCAGTTGCTTCCCCTAATGGAACGACCGAGGAGGCGCTGAAGACATTTGACAAAATGGGGCTTGATGAAACCATTTCTGCCGCAATGACCGCTTGCACAAACCGTGCAAACGAGCTTTCAAGATCTAAATAATAAATGTAGACCCGTCTGCATACTATGTACAAAAAAGGAGTGTGCATATGACGGGACAAATAAAAAGCAAACCTCAAAATTCCATAATCTGCTTTGTGTGGCTTCTTGCCATCAGTATATTCAGTATAAGCGTGGGGCTAAAGCTTACGGAATTGGCAGGACAAACCATCGTTTTTGATAGTATCGGTTACCATAGCCTCAGAGAAGCGATCGTCGGACTGTCGGTCAGATGCGCTGCGGACGTTGCATCGTTTTTGCTTATAACGATCACCTCAAAGCCATATGCTTCTATGGCACTGTCATCTGTGATACTTGCAATGCGAGGTGTGTCTCTGGGAGCTTGCTCCTCCTTTTGCGCCGTTAATGCAATAAGTGATGCAAGCGTTGCAATGATCATATCCTTTGCGCTGGTAAGCCTGCTGATGCTTTTATATGCTGTTTTTGTAAGCAGAGCGAAATTGGGATTTTGTGTGCACCTTTTGATATATTTTCTCATAACAGGTGCATCAGCTTTGCTAAGGCTGCTCCCCGTAATGCTGATATAGAGGGGCAAATTAAGAAAGGACGTTTAAAATGGCTAAGAAATATGAGAATATGAACGATAACGCTTCATATGAGCCTGAATTGAAAAAGAAAGGATTTAATCCCTTTGAATTTTTGTATAACAGAGAAGGAAAGGGCGTAGAGAAGGGTGAATTATCCGTTCTTGAAAAGCCCGGCATAGGAAACTTCTTCAAGCTTTTCTGGAGACGCTTCAATCAGGTGTTCGGGGCAAACCTTTTGCTTGTTTTCGGAAATTTTCCCGTGTTCTTCTTCCTTATTGGAATGGCGTATACAACGCTTGATGCAATGGCACCCTCTCGTCAGATATATTCAGCTCTTGAGGCAGTTTCCCGTTTTGATAATTCTCCCGTTGTGTCAACCTTCCTGGGTGTGTTCGGCGGACAGGATTCGGTAATCGTACCCACCACCTTGACCTATATCTTTATGGTAATAGCGGCTCTTGTGCTTATAACCTTTGGCCCTGTAAATGCGGGAACAGCATACGTTCTTCGTAACGTTGTACGCGGCGAGCCCGTTTTCGTGTGGTCTGATTTCTGGTATGCTGTAAAGCGCAATCTTAAGCAGTCAATTATTTTTGGCATTATCGATATTTTTATGATAGGTATGTTTGCTTACGATATCGCAACCTACCGTCATAATATTGACACCAATATAGGAATGTTTATGTTCGTTCTTTGCTTTGGTATGAGCATATATTACTTCTTTATAAGAATGTATATCTATCCTATGATGGTAACCTTTGATATGTCCATTATAAAGCTTATCAAAAACGGAATGCTATTTGCGATTTTGGGCATCAAGCGTAATATTATGGTTATTCTTGGCGCAGTTGCTGTAGTAGCATTTCATCTGCTTCTTCTTGGCGTGCTGCTTCCCGTAGCGGTAATGCTTCCCGTTCTTATCTCCTTTGGCTTTGTTTGGTATATGTGCATCTACGGCGCTTATCCCAAGATCAAGGAAATTATGATAGACCCCTATTATAAAGAGGTTGCAGCAGAAGAGTAATAGAACATAAGCATTGACAAAATGCAAAAAATGTAGTATCATATAGTATATTTTTATTGTAGGAGTTGAACAGTATGTTTGGTTATAAGGTACGATTTATGTATTATACTGAGACGGACTGCCTGTTCATATCCCGTACAGCTGAAAAAGCTGTTCTTTAAATGAACAAACAGCCCGCTTTTGAGGTGCTTTTTCAGCATCCGGACGCGGGCTATTTTTATAACAGTACTCGGAGAATTTAATGATTTCGGCAAAAATGTGGGAGCTTGGAACAAAAAGCTCCGTTATTCGTGAAATATTTGAATATGGCAAAAGGCGCAAGGCGGAGATAGGGGAGGAAAACGTTTTTGATTTCAGCCTGGGCAATCCCAGTATCCCCGCGCCCTGGAGTGTCAGAGAGGCTTACGTTAAGCTCCTTTGCGAAACAGATCCCGTGGCGCTTCACGGCTATACCTCTGCCGCAGGCGATGCAGGCGTAAGAGCAAAAATTGCAAAGCAGATCGAGAAGCGCTTTGACTTCAAGGTGGGCTCAGAGAATATATATATGACCTGCGGTGCCGCCGCAGCTCTTATGGCATCCCTCAGAGCTATTGTAAATGAAGGCGATGAGATAATAGTTTTCGCTCCCTTTTTCCCCGAATATACGGTGTTCATTGAAAGCGCAGGTGCCCTTCAGAAAACAGTAAATTGCAGAGAGGGAGATTTCCAGATCGATCTTGAAGCATTTTCCTCCGCAGTTAATGAAAAAACAAAGGCAGTAATAGTAAACTCCCCCAATAATCCTACGGGTGTCGTGTTCTCAAGAGAGGCTATAGAAAAGCTTTCAGGTATTCTTAGGGAAAAGCAGAAGGAATACGGCCACAATATTTATATTATTGCGGACGAGCCATATAGAGAGCTTGCATACGGAGTTGAGGTGCCATATATCCCATCTTATTACGAAAATACTATAGTTTGCTATTCATACAGTAAATCTCTGTCTCTTCCGGGAGACAGAATCGGATACGTTCTCGTTTCACCCAAGGCAAACGATTCAAATGACCTTTTTGCCGCTGTTTGCGGCGCAGGCAGAAGCCTTGGCTACGTTTGCGCTCCCGCCCTTGCACAGATGGTGGTGGGAGAATGTGTGGATGCTGTTGCAGACGTTGCAGTATACGAAGAAAACAGAGACCTTCTCTATAATTCTCTTGTATCCTACGGATATGACGTCGTTCATCCCGACGGGGCCTTTTATCTCTTTGTAAAGGCTCCCGGCGGAGATGCAAGCGCATTTGCAAAGGCGGCTAAAAAACACGAGATCTTGTTCGTTCCAAGCGATAGCTTCGGATACGAGGGATACGTCAGAATTTCCTATTGCGTTAAATATGAAACAATTGAAAGATCTCTTCCTTCATTTAAGGCGTTGATAGAAGAGTACGGGAGATGAATTTAAAATGACAGAGCTTGAAAAGGCACGAAAGATAATAAACGAGGTTGACGCAGAAATGGCGAAGCTTTTTGGTCGCCGTATGGATGCTGTCAAAATGGTTGCCGCATATAAGAAGGAAGCGGGAATGCAGATAACTGATGCGGCAAGAGAAGAGGAGATCATTGCAAAGAACGCAATGCTTCTTGAAAACAGCCAGTATAAATCATATTATATAAACTTTCTTCGCGGGAATATGGAGATATCCAAAAGCTTTCAGCACCGTCTTATAGAGGGGATGAGAGTTGCATATAGCGGAGTTGAGGGGGCGTTTGCCAATATTGCGGCAAAGAAGATATTCCCCGATGCCGCTGCAATAGCATATCCCGATTTCAAAAGCGCCTATGATGCGGTTGTAACGGGAGAGTGCGACACAGTCGTTCTGCCTGTAGAGAATAGCTATAACGGCGACGTTGGTCAGGTTATGGACCTAGCATTCTTCGGAAGTCTCTATATAAACGGAATTTATGATATCGCAATAACTCAGAACCTTCTTGCCAATAAGGGGGCAACCCTTAGCGGCATCAAGGAGGTCGTGAGCCATCCTCAAGCCCTTGGCCAGTGCGCAGATTTTATTCACCGTCACGGTCTTGCGGAGATACAGGCTGTAAATACAGCCGTTGCGGCTAAGCAGGTTGCAGAGTCAGGCAGACTTGATATTGCGGCGATCGGAAGCGAGGAGGCAGCCGAGAAATACGGCCTTGTTAAGCTGGAGTCTCATATAAACGAAAGTAACGTTAATACAACTCGATTTGCTGTTTTCTCAAGGATACCCAAGGCGCCAAGCCCTAAGGACACCCAGTTTATTCTGCTTTTCACTGTTTCCAACGAAGCGGGAGCTCTTGGCCGTGCAATATCCGTTATCGGTAAATACGGATTTAACCTGAGAGCTCTGAAGAGCAGACCCACAAAGGAGCTTATCTGGAGCTATTATTTCTATGCTGAGGGAGAGGGCAACGTAAACACCGCCCGCGGCGAGGAAATGATGGAGGCGCTCAGTAAATATTGCTCCGATATAAAGCTTGTAGGAAGCTTTGAAAAGGAAATTAGCTTGTAAGAGGAAACGAAAATGATAATTCCCGTAAAAACAAATAGCGGCGGATATAACATATATTTTGAAAGAGGAATGCTTTCCCGAGTGTCCGATGTGCTTGAGCTGAATCGCAAGACCCTTGTGGTAACTGATAGCGGAGTGCCTGCGTCCTATGCTGAAAGGATAGCTGCTCAGGCAAAGGAAGCATATATCGTAACCATTGAGGAGGGAGAAAGATCAAAGGGAATGAAAACCTTTGAATATCTTCTCTCAAAGCTTGTTGAATATGGATTTACAAGAACAGATTGTATTGTTGCTGTGGGAGGCGGTGTTGTAGGCGACCTTGCCGGCTTTGCGGCGGCCTGCTATATGCGCGGCATTGATTTTTATAATATTCCCACAACAGTTCTTTCTCAGGTAGATTCCTCCATCGGCGGAAAAACGGCTATCGACTTTATGCAGTATAAAAACATAGTCGGCGCCTTCTGGCCTCCCAAGGCAGTTATAATAGATCCCGAAACTCTTGCGACCTTGCCGCCTCGGCAGATTTCAAACGGACTTGCTGAAAGCGTTAAAATGGCAATGACCTTTGACACAGAGCTTTTTGAAATGATAGAGCAGAGCAATATTGAGGATATTCTTGATGCAGTTATCTATCGCTCAATACTTCTCAAAAAGGCAGTTGTTGAGGAGGACGAAAAAGAAGCTGGACTTCGCCGTGTGCTCAATTTCGGACACACTATTGCACACGCCATAGAAAGCGAAAAGGCAATGGAGGATTATTATCACGGTGAATGCGTAGCCGTTGGAATGATTCCTATGTGCTCCGATGCGTCCCGCGAAAGATTGGTTGCAGTTCTTCGCAAGCTGAGCCTTCCCACAAGCGTCCCCTGTGACATTGAGGTTATAACGGAGGCAGTACGCCACGATAAAAAGGCATCGGGAGATAAGATAACTTATATATGGGTTGAGAATATTGGCTCGTTTGAAATTAAGAGCACAACGTTTGAAGATTTTGATAAATTAGTAAAGGAGAAGATGGCGTGAAAAACACATTTGGAAATAACGTTTCCGTAACGCTTTTTGGCGAAAGCCACGGAGCGGCGATCGGCGCTGTAGTAGACGGACTTCCTGCGGGAATTCCCGTCAGCGAGGATTTTATCCGCCATCAGCTTAGCTTGCGCCGTCCAATAGGGAAAATATCCACTTCACGTAGCGAGGCCGATAATTTTCATATCATAAGCGGTGTGTATAACGGATACACAACGGGAACAGCTATAGCTATAATTATAGAAAACACAAATACACATTCTGCTGATTACAGCGAAACAAGAAGCCTTGCCCGACCTGGACATGCGGATTATACTGCACACGTTAAGTATAAGGGATACGAGGACTATCGCGGCGGCGGACATTTCAGCGGAAGAATAACAGCGGCGCTCGTTGCCGCAGGCGCAATTATTATCAGCGCCCTGAAGGAAAAGGGAATCCTTATCGGCTCTCATATCAGCCGCATCCACGGTGTGTCTGACAGAGCATTTGATAATATAGAAGAGGATATCCTAGCCCTTGCAGATAAGGAATTTGCCGTACTTGACGGCGCAGATGAGGAGAAGATGAAGAGCGAGATACTTGCTGCTTCCGAAATGGGAGACAGCGTAGGGGGAGTTCTTGAAACCGCTGTTTGCGGACTTCCTGCAGGAGTTGGCGAGCCCTGGTTTGATACGCTTGAGGGATGCCTTTCCCATGCACTCTTTTCCATCCCTGCAATAAAGGGAGTGGAATTCGGCGCAGGCTTTGGCTTTGCCCATATGTACGGAAGCGAGGCAAACGATAGCTTCTGCTACGACGGTGACGCGGTGAAAACAAAGACAAATAATAACGCAGGAATAAACGGTGGCATCACAAACGGAATGCCCGTTGTGTTCAGATGCGTCGTAAAGCCAACCCCGACTATTTTCAAGGCGCAGGAAACCGTTGACTTTAAAAATAAGGAGAATGCCGTTATCTCCCCCAAGGGCAGACACGACCCCTGCATAGTCCATCGCGCACGAGTAGTGGTTGATAGCGTAGCGGCAATTGCAGTCTGCGATCTGCTTGCGGCAAAATTCGGTTCAGATTGGCTTGCATAATGCAATCTCAAAATGGAGTTAGTATGAAAATTTCAGTTATAAACGGTCCCAATCTCAATATGCTTGGCATAAGAGAGCCGGGAATATACGGAAGCACCAACTATGATTCTCTCTGTGAAATGATAAAGGCTCACTGTGCCGAAAAGGGTGTTGAGGTATCTCTTTATCAGTCCAACCACGAGGGCGACCTTGTGGACGAGATTCAGCGAGGATATGGCAAGGTGGATGGTATAGTTATTAATCCCGGCGCCTATACTCACACAAGCGTTGCAATCCTTGATGCAGTTAAGGCAGTTGGTATTCCCACAGTTGAGGTACATATTTCAGAGGTGGATAAGAGAGAGGACTTCAGGCAGATAAGCTATATCCGTCTTGCCGCAGAGAAGACTATCTCCGGCCACGGAGTTATGGGATATATTGAAGCCATCGACTATCTCATTGAAAATCACGGAGAGGGAAAATGAGAGTCACAGTAAAAAAAGGCGTGGCAAAGGGAAGCGTCGTCGCTCCTCCTTCCAAGAGCATGGCCCATAGAAGCCTTATATGCGGTGCTTTTTCAAAGGAAAGCAAAATAAGTGGCATTCATATGTCAAAGGACGTTGAAGCGACGCTTTCTTGCCTTAGCGGCCTTGGAGCGCGCGTAAAGGTATGTGGAGATGTTGTCAGCATAGGCGGACTTGATTTTTCGCGCTCACCTTGCGAAAAAAGCTTATTTGCAAACGAAAGCGGAAGCACTCTTCGCTTCCTCATTCCCATATGCCTTCTTTTTGAGGACGAGATAACAATAAAGGGAACCAACCGTCTTTTTGAAAGAAGCCTTGCTATTTATGAAGATCTTTGTTCTGAAAAGGGACTTGGATTTAAGCTTTTTGATGACGGAGTAAGTCTCAAGGGACCCCTTCAAAGTGGAGAGTTTGAGGTGCGAGGCGACGTTTCAAGCCAGTTTATCAGCGGCCTTCTTTTTGCTCTTCCTCATTGCACGGGAGATAGTATAATTAAGATAAAGGGACAGCTTGAGAGCGAGTCTTATATTGACCTTACCATTGGTGCCCTCAGAGATTTCGGAGTACATATAGAGCGTCCCGATGATAAAACCTTTCTTGTACGCGGTAGTCAGAAATTTGAATCTCTTGAAGCGGAAGTTGAAGGAGATTATTCAAACGCCGCATTTTTTGAAGCGCTTAACCATATAGGCGGAAGCGTAAAGATTGAGGGTCTTAAGCCTGACAGTATGCAGGGTGACAGAGTGTATGCCGCTCTGTTCCCGAAGATCAAAAATAAGGATTTCCCCATAGATATTTCCGATTGTCCCGACCTTGCGCCCATATTGTTTGCATACAGCGCTTATTGCGGAGAGGGCGAGTTTGTGGGCACAAGAAGGCTGAAGATAAAGGAAAGTGACCGCGCTGAGGCGATGAAGGCAGAGCTTTCAAAGATGGGAGCCGACGTCACGGTTGATGAAAACAGCGTCACCATCTCCTGTAAGGCGATCTCTGCTCCCCGCGAGATGATCAGTGGACATAACGACCATAGAATAGTTATGTCAATGGCCATCCTTGGAACGTTGACCGGCGCCACTATAGACGGTGCAGAGGCTGTTTCTAAGAGCTTTCCCGATTTCTTTTCACGCCTTGAATCACTTGGAATAGAGGTTAGTTATAATGAAGCTGAATAAAAATATGAAGATCCTCATTGTGGGACTTGGCCTCATGGGCGGAAGCTACGCAAGAGCTCTTCGCCGCAGAGGCTACACCGTCAGCGCAATAACAAAGGATCAGTCGTCAATTGAATATGCGCTATCCCACGGAGTTATAGATCGCGGAACAACGGAAATCGACGCAGAGCTTATAGGTGAAGCGGACATCGTTATTTTTGCGCTGTATCCCCACGTGTTTTTAGAGTGGATCAGCGCAAATCAGCATCTTTTCAAAAGCGGCGCTGTTCTGACTGACGTAACAGGTGTAAAATGCAGCATCGTGTACAAGGCACAGGAAATACTTCGAGATGACGTTGAATTCATCGCGGCTCATCCTATGGCGGGTAGAGAAGTGTACGGAGTGGAAAACAGCGACGACAGGATCTTCTGGGGCTCAAACTATATCGTTGTACCCACAGAGAAGAACACAGAGGAGGCCATCGAGCTTTGTATGGAGCTTGGTGAGGTTATGGGCTTTTACGACGTTTCCGTGCTTTCTCCCGAGAAGCACGATGAAATGATAGCCTTTCTTTCTCAGCTCACTCACTGTATAGCAGTTTCCCTTATGTGCGCCAGCGATAATCCCGATCTTGTGCGCTACACGGGTGACTCCTTCAGAGACCTTACACGAATTGCAAGGATCAACGACGCTATGTGGAGCGAGCTGTTCCTTGAGAATAAAGAAGCGCTCCTTCTTGAAATGGACCGCTTCAAAAAATCCTTTGATAAAATGTATGATGCCGTAAAAGAAGGCGATAGGGAAGAGATGCGTCGGATGATGCGTCTTTCAACAGAGCGCCGCGGCAATTTTGATAGAAAATTATGAAAAAAATCCTACTTGCAGTATTAATAGTTGCGGCAATACTTCCTCTTTCCTCCTGCGCTATGACTAACGAGTTTCTTGCAACCCTTGGCTTTGATACACACGATTACGAGGGCGAGGAAATAATAGAAACCTATGAAGGCACAAGCGAGAAGGCAGACGAGATGAGAAATATGGTGCGAACTCTTTCCATCAATTCTCCGCAGATACCTACCTTTGACGGCTCAAAGGACGCTGCCGCAAAATGTAGAGACTCTCTGCTCAATTATATGCTCAACAGCCAGTATACAAAATATACGGGAAACCTTGATCTGCTTGACGAGGCCTCAGAGGAGTATCCTTATCTGAAGGTGGCAACCATCATTCCGGCTGAGGATTTTGAGGACGAAGCTTACAGATATTTCGGTGGTAAGCAAAAGGTGCAAAACGAAAGCGGAAATCTGTTTATCTATCTTGATAAGGTGAACGCCTATACAACTGCGGCAACTCCCGTTGAAAGCAAGATAGATATCGAATGTATTTCTCTGATAGAAACAGAAAACACATTTCGCTTTAGATTCCGCTGCTCACTTGGTGAGGAAACAAGCGATGAATACTTTGCCCTTATCATAAAAAGAGCCGACGACAGCTGTTATTTCAAATACGTTGAAAAAGTTGCACAATAAAATGTTTTCATACAAAAAAGGATAGTGCAATGGGGAGAAAATGAAATATAGCCCTTGTAAAATTGTGTCGCATTTGTTAAAATCGGGTGTAATTTAATAATGAAAGCTGTGTGATCAATTTGAAATTCACCTATTTCAGCGATTTGAAAAAAGAATTTAAGGGATATAATGCCTCTAAGTTTATGGGCGACTTGATGGCAGGTATAACAGTAGCTGCCGTTGCTCTTCCTTTGGCTCTTGCTTTTGCTGTTTCCTCAGGCGCATCTGCTGCAGCCGGTTTGATAACCTCAGTCCTTGCAGGTATCATTGGAGGTATTCTTTCAGGCGCATCCTATCAGATATCAGGACCCACAGGCTCTATGGCGGCTATTCTCGTAGCCGTTTCCGCTTCTTACGGAATCAAGGGCATTATGCTCGTAGGCTTTTTGTCAGGTATAGTGCTTCTTCTCATAGCGGTTTTGAAGATAGGACGACTTGTTTCGTATATTCCCGCTCCCGTTATAACAGGATTTCCTTCAGGTATCGCTCTCGTTATTGCGGTGGGTCAGATAGATAACCTTTTTGGAACAACAAGCCAGGGAACAGGCGTTATCGAGCAGTTCTCAAGCTATTTTGAAAACGGATTCCACGTGCATGTTCCCACAATGCTTTTTGGTATTGGGGCTATGCTCATTATGATCCTCTGGCCTAAAAAGCTTAATGCAAAGGTACCCGGCTCACTTCTTGCGATCATCATTTCTCTTATAGTAAATTTGATTTTCGAGGTTGAGGGAGTTGCAGTTGTTGGCGAGATTCCCAAGTCAATTTTCCTTGAGGACCGACTCACACTTTCTTACCTCTTTAATACAGATTTAAGCCTTATAAAGGCGCTTATCCCCACAGCATGCAGTATTGCTGCTCTCAGTATGATTGAAAGCCTTCTTTGCGGCGCATCCGCAGGCAAGATGAAGGATGAAAAGCTTAATGCTGACAGAGAGCTTGTAGCTCAGGGCTTCAGTAACCTTATCATTCCTTTCTTTGGCGGTGTTCCTGCAACAGCGGCTCTTGCCAGAACAAGTGTTGCCATCAAGAGCGGACAGAGAACTCGTCTCACATGCGTTATCCATTCTCTTGTTCTTCTTCTTGCAATGTTCGTTCTCGGCTCCGTTATGCCTAAGATCCCTCTTGCGGCTCTCGCAGGTGTGCTTATGATAACAGCGTGGAGAATGAATGAGTGGAAGCTTATCAAATATTTCTTCAAGCGCAAGTTTGTGCTTGCTATCATCCAGTATCTTGTAACAATGCTGGTAACTCTCTTCTTCGACCTCACAGTTGCAATCATCGTAGGTATCGCAATCTCAATGATCATGTTCGTAGTTAAGAGCGTACTTTCCATTGACGTAAGCGACGTAAAGGACGACGATGGCAACGTTCGCGATCACGCGAAGATCATTTACGTTGAAGGACCTCTGTTCTTCGGAACACAGGAAAAGCTCTTCAATGAGCTCTATAAATTCCAGCCCGAGGTTAACACCATCGTTATTTCAATGCGAGGCGTTCCTTCAATTGACGAATCTGTAATTGAAGAGTTTGCAACCTTCTTCGGCAACCTCCATCGCGCAGGAATCAACATACATTTCTGCGGAATCACTCCCAACGTTATGAAGATGTTCGGCCGCTCAGGTCTTGCGGAAACTCTCGGTGAGGATAGATTCCATTACGACGTAATCGCTGCAGTAAACAGCTTGTAATAGAATATTTAAAGGCGCTCTCGTGAGTGCCTTTTTTGTTGAAAAAATAAGAACGGTGTGGTATACTGAGTTATAAATCAAGCTCGGCAAGGAGAAGAAAATGAAAAAGCATACTGTCAGCTATTTTGGAAAATATTCACCTCAGGCATACGTGTCAAACGGATTCATCGGCCTCAGAATTCCAAGGGACCCTTTTTCAAAAATGGTGGGACTTCTTGGAGGATTCACTACCGTCCGTGAAAATGCCGAGATAGAGGCAATGGCGATCATACCAACACCTTGCATTGAGTTCTTCTATAACGATGAAAAGGTGGAGACTAATATCGTCTCTCAGTCATATGATTTCTCCTGCGGAGAGTTTTCTGCAATTGCAGAAATTAAGGCGAACGAGCAGATAATTGTAGAATATACTCTCTTTGCATCAAGAACGTCTCCTACGCTTTTGGTGTCCGACCTGAAGGCGAGCGGAAGCTATAAAGGATGCCTAAGTGCCCGTCTTTATTACGAAGTTGAGGATTCCTATAAATATACAGTCGGAGAGTATAAGCGTTTCGTCCCCAAGGAAAAGCATTATGATGGCAAATGCCTAATGTACTCCGCCGATAATACTACAACCTGCGGAATTGCCTATAGACTTTTCGGCGCATTTGAAAATAAAATATGCGAGGAAAAGCTCTCCACAAGATTTGATCTTGTGAAGGATGAGAAGACCTATATCATCGCGTCCTACATTCCCGGTGTTATGCATAATGAGCCCCATAACCAGGCGCAGAGAATGCTTCGCCTTGCAGAGTGGACAACAATGGAGCGAATCTGTCAGCTTAACCGCGAGGCGTGGGCAAGGCTCTGGGAGAGCAGAATAACGATAGAAGGCGCAAAGGAGGAATGGCAGAACGTTATTGACGCATCCTATTTCTATCTGATGACCTCCGTTTCCGAGTTTTCTCCCATATCCGTTCCTCCCTTTGGACTTAGCCACGCGGATGCTTATGAGGGACATTCCTTCTGGGATACGGAAAGCTTTATGTTTATGACTCCCTTGTTCTGTGCACCCGAGGTGGCGCGCTCTATGCTTGAGTATCGCTTTAAGAGAATGGGAGCAGCTGAGAACAACGCGCGCCTTAACGGATATAGAGGAATACAGTTCCCCTGGCAGAGCGGAAACAGCGGATGCGAGGTAACAACTCCTTATGCAAATCAGGCGGCTGAGCATCACGTAACGCTTGATATCGCCCTTGCCTTTGACGGCTTTGCAAGACTTCACGCCGATGATATTTTTATAGCAGAAAAGGCGTGGCCCATTATCCGCGGAGTTTGTCGCTGGATAGAAAGCCGAGTTACAAAAACGGAGCGCGGCTATGAAATATTCCACGTAACGGGAATTGATGAGGAAATGGACGACGTTTCAAACGATTCCTTCACGTGTATTATGTGCCAAAAGATCCTTCGCTCAGGAAACGAATATGCTAAGCGAATGGGATTTGCGGAGCAGGAGAAGTGGCGCGACATTGCTGATAATATATATATCCCCGTAAGGGACGACGGAGTGCTGATGCAGTATGAGGGAATGGAGGATAGAGAGCTTCAGCCCTCAACAACGCTTATGTCCTATTTCCCCTATGGATATACGGGCGAGAATGACAGAGCCACCTTTGAGTATTATATTGGGCACGGAATGGAAAACTATTGTAAATACCCCATGCTTTCAGGATTTCTTGGCATATTCCCCGCGTGGATAGGCGATAGAGAAACGGCGCTTAAGATGTACGAGATGGCAAATCTCACCTTCTTCTGCAATCCCTTTTATTCCTGCACGGAGTGGAGCATCCCCGATGAAAAGGATAGAATAGACCCCACAAGACCTATGGGAACAAATTTTATCACAGCACGTGGAAGTCTCTTAATGGGACTTATAATGGGACTTACAAAGATATGCCCCTGGAAGGGTAACGTAGACGCGCCAGTTGAGGAGTGGCTCGGAGAGAATATCACCTTGCCCGAGGGATGGAAAAAGATAACCGTAGGAAAGGTGTATATCCGCGGTAAAGCATATAAAATAGAAGCAGAGCAGGGAGCATCCCGCGCAGTTCTCATTGAGCTTTAAAAGTGGCAATATCTTCTTTTTGTGACTAAGTTACAGTAAAATAAAATTGTTTTGCATATAATATAATCGTAAACAAAAACAAAAAAGGAGATAATTAAATATGAAATATGTATGCGATATTTGCGGATGGGTTTATGACGAAGAGCTTGGTGCTGAGGAGCACGGCATTGCTCCCGGAACAAAGTTTGAAGACCTTCCCGAAGATTTCGAATGTCCCCTCTGCGGAGTTGGCAAGGACCAGTTCAGCGAAGTGAACTAATAATTAAAGGAGCAGATTTTGATCTGCTCCTTTTTTATGTTGTTTAACTCGTAGTGGCGAACTGTGTTGGCACGAAATAATAAAGGTGTGAAATTTAATTTGATATTGGTAAGGGACGGCGCCTTCGACGTACCGTTAAAATTAAATATGCGTTAAATTGTGGACGGGCGAACAAAGTTCGCCCCTACGGGATATGCTTTATATTATACTGTTCGTAGGGGCGTTCTTTGAACGCCCGTATAAAACGTATTATTTCATTTGAGCGGGACATCGAAGGCGACGTCCCCTACCGATATCAAGTAACACATAAAAAAGAGAGCCGTTTCCGGCTCTCTTTTTTGTTATTTAATTATTTACCGAAATATCTTTCAAGAAGACCGAGGAATGCGCGGCCGTGTCTTGCCTCATCGCGTGCCATCTCGTGAACTGTGTCGTGGATAGCGTCGAGGTTGTGCTGCTTAGCCATCTTAGCAAGCTCAAACTTACCTGCTGTTGCGCCGTTTTCAGCTTCAACTCTCATTTCGAGGTTCTTCTTTGTAGAGGGTGTTACAACCTCACCGAGAAGCTCTGCAAACTTTGCAGCGTGCTCAGCTTCTTCGTATGCTGCCTTTTCCCAGTAAAGACCGATTTCAGGGTAGCCTTCTCTGTGAGCAACTCTTGCCATTGCGAGGTACATACCAACCTCTGTGCATTCGCCCTGGAAGTTAGCGCGAAGACCGTCGATGATCTCCTGGGGAACACCGTTGATAACTCCAACCTCGTGCTCGCAAGCCCAAGTCATTTCGCCGTTTTCAACAACTTCTACAAACTTTTCTGCGGGAGCCTTGCAAAGGGGGCAAGCCTCGGGTGCGTGTTCACCAACTACGATTTCTCCACAAATAGCACACTTGAATTTTTTCATAATAATTTTTCCTCCGAATAATAAATAAGTAATTTTTTTAATTTAAAGTTTTACATTTTGAGCAGATGCCGTTGAAAGTCAACTGGCAGCTGCAAACAGAACCGCCGCAATCATATTCTGCTGATGCTCTCAGCTCCTCGGGAACTGCCACCTTGGGAAGGTCGATCACAGCGCCGCAGCTGTTACAGATGAAGTGAACGTGAGGGGAAGTGTTCCCGTCGAATCGTTCGATTCCTTTAACTGTTCCAACGCTGATCGCCTCTCCTGCTTCCTTGAAATATGCAAGGTTGCGATACACAGTTCCAAGTGACAGCTTGGGAATCTCATCCTTTAACTGCATGTAGATCCATTCTGCCGATGGGTGTGTGGTCGTTCCGCGCAGGCAGGTGAGAATGGCGTCTCTTTTTTTAAAGTGCTTTGTTTTCTCCACTTCTTACCTCCTAAATGCAAATGATTACTGTTTACACTCATATAATATCACATTGTTTTGAGTTTGTCAATAGGAATTATTCGCATTTTCTAAAAAAATTTAAATTTTTTTGTATGCGGGGGAGATAACATTAAATTTTATTGATATAAGACCTTAAATATGATAATATAAGGTATAAAATATATGGTAGGTGCGGTTTTATGACAACAGAAACTATTTATCTCAGAGAAAACGATCCCGATATCAAGCTGCAGACATTCGTTCACGACACAACTTACAACGTTTACGGTGGAAAGCGTCCCGCAATGGTAGTTATTGCAGGTGGTGGATATTGCTTCATTGCAAACAACAGAGAAGGCGAGCCCGTTGCCATCAATTATTTTGCTGAGGGCTATAACTGCTTTCTTCTCGATTATTCCATAAACGAAAAGGCGGCATTCCCCCGTCCCGTGCAGGACGTTTCCAAGGCAATCGTTCATATCCGCAGAAATGCAGAGAAATATAATATTGACCCCGAGCGTATTTACGTTATAGGCTTTTCCGCCGGCGGACATCTTGCGGCGTCTATCGGCACGTTCTGGGCAGAGGATTGGGCAAAGAGTGATGAAGATATGGCAGCAGGCGAAAACAAGCCTACAGCCGTTTTGACCTGCTATCCCGTTATTACAGGCGACCCCAGATATTATCATCAGCATTCCATTATGAGAGTGCTTGGATACGATCTTGAGCAGGAAAACGTTTCCGATGAGGACCTTGCTAAGTATTCCGTTGAGAAGAATATCAATGAGAACACAGTTCCCACCTTTATTTGGCACACCTTTGAGGACACCTGCGTGCCCGTTGAAAACTCTCTCCTTTATGCAATGGCATTGAAGGAAAAGGGAATCAACTTTGAATTGCACATCTATCCCAAGTG
>JAZQVW010000052.1:0-8855 GCA_045632025.1 Candidatus Avispirillum sp.
TGATTTACAGGATTTGCAACCTGAATCATAACTACAGTTGCGCCGTCTTCTACGTGGAAGATTCTAAGAGCACCTGTGTTGATACCTGTGGGCAGGTATCCCTTAAGAGTGATGAACATAGGAGTTGTATTGCCATCGGCAACGCCCTCCATATGAACGTCCAGAGAGCGCATAACCTCAGTTTCACCGAGCTGAACGTTTGCATCAGCTGTATCCTTTAAGGAAACAGAGAGATTCAAGGATGTGAATCCGTCAGCAAGCTTTACGCCTGCGGGAACAACTGCGGATACTTCGCCGCCTGCCATTACAACCTCAGATGTTGTAACGCCCTCTGCATCAACTGCTACAGATGCGCCTGCAACACCGCCCTGGAATCCGGGGAAGAAATCTGCTACAGCGTTCTGGTCGTACTTGTTGTCAAAGCTATCACTTTCGGAAGTCTTCTGTGTTGCGATGAGCTTGAACACGAAGCCGTCGCCTACAGATTCTTCCTGATATTCGTTGCCTGCTGTTTCGTCCATCTTGAGCGCAACTGCTACGATCGCTTCTGCTCCGGGTGCAAGTGCGCCCTTTGCAGCTTCGCCGCCGTCCATTACCTCGTCAAGATAGCCCATCTTTGTCATTTCGGCAAGGCTACGGTCTGCAACGCTTTCTGTTGCATTTGCAAGATAGTAAACTCCGATAACCTCTGCAAGCTTTCCTACCTCTGCAAGCGCGCCGAGTGTGAGTGAATACTCAAGCGTAAGGCTGCCCGCGTTAACTACCTTAACGTAGCGAACCTCTGTATAGCCGGGCTCCCAATTGTCATAGTCAAAGGGAACGCCGTCATTTTCGTTTTCTGCGTTGTTCCAAACGCCTGTGGACAGGTCCGCTGTCCAATACATTTCAACGTCCAGGTTTCCGGACTTGATTATATTACTGCCTGATGCAACAGAATCTGTGAACCAAGCGAATGTTGAACCAACGAGCATGGAAATGCAAAGCATCATTGAGATCGCGCTCATTATCAACGCCTGTTTTGTCTTTTTCATCTTTTCTCCTCCTAAACAATTTTTTCAACGATATATATTCATTTTTGCGCATCTTTACCACAAAAAGTTTCTTTCAATGTTTAGGTTATAAATTTACAATCTCGCTTTAAAACGAGCAAAAGTGCAGAAAGCTTTCGCTTTCCGCACTTTTAAAACTTTCGAAATTCTGCCCTAATTCTGCTTCTAAAAGCGCGGAATTATAAAATGGGCATAGTTTATCTTAGCCGAGAGTTACTGTGATGCTGTCAACTACGATAACCTGAGTCTTGTCAGGGCTTGTCATACGAAGCTCAACTGTTGCCTTTACGCCTGCGTTGTTGCCAAGATGGTCAACAATACCGCAACGGAATACCTGAACACCGCTGTGGATATCAGCATATGTCCAGTTGCTTTCGCCACCGTGAGATACTGCACCGAGAAGGCCTGTGGGAGCATATGCAGAATCCTTTTCAGGAACCCAGAAACCAAGCCAACCGAATGTGCCGTAGTTACCAAAGAGAACTGTGCCTTCGTCTACAGCTGAATCTGTGGAAACGAAATAGTCACATGTCCAGTTTGCATACTCATCTACAGGGTATACGTCGGAATAGTTGTTTGCAACGAATTCGTAAACTGTTGTTGTTGTTGTGATGGATGTAGGTGCAAGACCTGCATTGAATGCATCGTAAACGTCAAATGTAAGGTTCTGCTCGTAAGAAGGTACGGGGGGAACTGTTACGTTTGCGTCCTTATCGTACTGGTTGTTGAAGCTATCCTTCTCGTATGTTTCCTGTGTTGCAAGAACGTTGAGACCAAGTGTGATCTGGGGAACGTCTGCACCCTTCTTGTAGTTTGCTTCGTTGCCAACTGTTTCGGGCATGTAAACTACGAGAGAGAGATACTTCTCTGTTGCATCGCCTGTTGCATTGTTAACGGGGTAAAGAGAACCCTCGAATGCATAGTTGTTGCTAAGGGGCTTGATTGCGTTAGCGTTAAGCTGTGCACGAGCCGCTGCACGATCAGCATAAGCTGCTGTTACGTCTTCAACTGCACCCATAACGATGTAGTCGGAGAGCTTGAACTCTTCGTCATATACGTTGATGGACTTAACCTCTTCAACGATGCTTACGCCGAGCTTATAGTCGAATGCGAGTGTGCCGGCATTCTTAACCTTGAGGTACACAACTTCTGTGTGGCCGGGCTCCCAAAGAGCGCCTTCCATGAACACGTTTGTGTTTGCACCAACTGTTGTCCACTTGCCGTCTGCTGCGAGATATTCAACTTCAACGTCGAGGTTACCTGCAACGATTTTGTTCTTGCCGCTTGTAACGGAATCTGTGAACCAAGCAAATGTTGTGCCGATGAACATGGAAATGCAAAGAATAAGAGCCATCAAGCTTGTAAGAAGAGCTCTTTTTGTTGCTGTTCTATTCATTTTGTTTTCCTCCTTTAAATTTTACATAAATATAACAATTACGCTATATTATTGTACCACCGCAATACATAAATGTCAATATTTACTCTTTTTCTCACAACGAAAATTCACATACTATTAACAACTTTTTTTGTGTTTATAGTAAGAATTGACTTTTCCCTCTCCGTTGAGTATAATAATAGCAACACTTTATATTTAGACAAGGTAAAACCAATGTTATTTTTTAGAAACGACTACTCAAACGGAGCGCATCCCTATATAATGGACGCTCTTTGCCAAACCAATCTTGAGCTGACTGCCGGTTACGGAATGGACCCTTACTGCGAAAAAGCAACGGAAATCATCCGCGGTCTTTGCGATGCTCCTCACGCTGACGTTCACTACATCGTTGGCGGCACTCAGGCAAACAAAACCGCCCTCGGCGCTTTTCTGCGCCCCTGGGAGGCAGTTGTTTGCGCCGACTCCGGACACATCAACTCCCACGAGGCAGGAGCCATCGAGCACAACGGACACCGACTTCTCACTATTCCCTCCTCCGACGGCAAGATCTATCCCGAGGGAATAGAAAAGCTTTGCCGCGCATTTAAAAACGACGAGACCTCTGCTGATCCGAAGATCGTTTATATTTCAAACACTACTGAGCTTGGTACTGTATATTCAAAGGCCGAGCTTGAGGATATCCGCCGCGTTTGCGACCAGTGGGAGCTTTATCTCTACTGCGACGGTGCGCGTCTTGGCGCGGCTATGGCTGTTTCCGACACAGACATTGCCGACTACGCAAAATACTGCCACGCCTTCACTATCGGCGGCACAAAGAACGGCCTCCTCTTCGGAGAAGCGCTTGTTATTACCGAGCCCGCTCTTATGCCCTCATTCCGCCGCTGTATGAAGCAGCAGGGTGCAATACTCGCAAAGGGCAGACTCCTTGGGCTTCAGTTTTGTGCGGCTCTTGAAAACGGACTTTATATGGAGCTTGCGGGCACTGCCGCTCATATGGCAAAAATGCTGAGCGACGGACTGAAATCTCTTGGAGTTTCAATGCTTATTGATAGCCCCAGCAATCAGCTCTTCCCCATTCTTTCAAACGAAGCTATTGAAGCACTTCGCGCTGACGTTTCCTTTGAATTTTGGAGCGCAGTTGGCGAAAATGAAGGTTGCATCCGCTTCGTGACCGCTTGGCACACAACTGAAGATGAAGTCAACGCTTTGCTTGACCTTCTCAAAAAGCACTTATAACAAAAAGCTCCCGAAAATCGGGAGCTTTCTGTTTTTCGCCCAAGCACCTTAACGGTGCTTTTTATTTTTCTTCTTTTCTGCGCCGAGGATATGCCCACCGTAATAGGTTTCGATGCATCTTGTCACATGTTTTGTGGAGGGCACGTCCACAAACTGAGTTATCACCTTGTTTTTTACCAGCTTATCATAGACGATGCTGTATCTGGGCAGGTTTCTGACGCTGTCCCATACGGTATGCTTCTGTATAGAGGTTATGGCAGTCCAGGGCAAATGCCATATATAGCCCCAGAAATGAACGTGCGTCATTTCCTTTTTGGTAAACTCATAATAAAGGGCATCCGTAAATATTAAAATAAGACAAGCGAGTACGACGATGGAAAGGATCCACGAGAATCGCTTTTCTTCAACTATCAGATAAATATCTCCCCAAAGGGAAAAGGCAAGGCCAAGGATATAAACTATAAAATTTCTGTTGAAGGCCGTCATTTTATCAGGAACTCTTGCTTTTTTATAATCTGACATCCGTGCTCCCCTTTAATTCTCTATTTCTATATAAATATTTCCCGTATCAGCTCGAAGCACGCATTTGCCACCCTCGGAATCCTCGGGAACGATCACCTTGCCCGTATCACTTTCAGCATCAAAGTCCTTGCCGCTGAGAAGGCTTCCCGTGATGCTTCCCGTATCGGTTTCTATAAATATTTCAGCGCCGTCGCAGCCCTCAAGCCTTACGTTGCCGGTTGACCTCTCAATCGAAAGAGATTTTCTTGCTACAACGTTTTTAAGATCAGCCCTTCCCGTATCCGCCGTTGAAATAAGACTTTCGCATTCTACGTTTTCAAGCTTCAGATCTCCTGTTGAAGCAGAAAGATCTATTGTTTTTGCCGTGATATCGGCAAGGTAGATATCTCCCGTCGTTGTCTTCATCTTGATCTCACTGCTGTCGGCATAGCACTCAATATCACCCGTGCTGGCGGAAACGTCAATTACTTCAAAATCAAATTTTTCTGAAAGCTTAACGTCGCCCGTGCTGAGATCCACCCTAAGAGCTTCATACTCCCCTTCGGGAATATAAACGGTTATTTTAGGAGATGCGAAATTGATCGTGATATGATCATACCATTTTCTTTCGTCCTGCTTCTCAATAACAAGCTCACCGCCCAAAACCTCTACCGTGTGCTTTTCTTTTTGTGATTCATAACAAACCACGGTGCATTTCTCATTTTCTGAAGGGAGGATCTGAACGTCAGCCGTATCAGTCAGAACACTTATGCTCTCAAGCTCCCCGCTTATCTCGTGCTCATTAGTTTCGTATTGAACGTTGCTCAGCTTCATAAAATCCCATTTTATCATCGTCATCACCCACGCAAACAGTGCACATCCGACTACAACGAGCAAAACCGCTATTACAAGCCATATTTTCGTTGCTTTACTCATCACGCCACCTCCTTTTTAACAAAGCATCGCTTCACACATATCGCAAGCTTCTTTGTGAGAGCTGCAAGACCCTTTGTTGCAGCCTTGCAAGCAAAAAATGTAAAAATTGAAATACCTAACAGAACGATCCCTGCTGCAAGAAGCGCAAGTCCCGATATGCTATGTCCGCTTGAAAGGCAGATAGCTGCCGCCGCTATTCCTCCGACAGCTGAACCGACAAATGCGGCAAATGCTGACCACAAGGCAACTACGACAGACCACACGGAAACGTAAACGGACAAAACCACCGACGCCGCCGCAACTATCAAGGAAAACCAAATGGGAGCGCCAAGCACGATGAGAACTATAGCCCACGCGCCAAGACGTTTTTTAGGTCTGATCATTTCCTTAGCAAGCTTAGCCAAAGGAGTTTCCGCTATTATCTGGCCTGCCACCTCTTCGATCGTTCCGATGGCCTCCACAGCCGCCTCCTCGCTCATTCCCTCTTCAATTCTATCATCTATCATTTCGCTGTAAAAGCTGATCCGCTCCTCAATATCAGCCTCAGGCAAGGAAGCAAGCGCTTTTCTCAGCTCTAAAAGAAATTCGTTTTTATTCATCAGCCTCATCCTCCTTGATTACAAATTTATAAATAGATAAGAGCTCTTTCCACTCATTTTTAAAATCATCAATGCGCTTACTGCCTGCTTCGGTTATATGATAATATTTACGCAGTCTGCCTCCGTGCTCAGCCGTGCGCACGGTCAGCATTTCAGCTGCCTCAAGCCTCTTCAGAATCGTATACAAGGTGGATTCAGACATCTCCATATATGGCTTCATATCCTTGATGATCTTATATCCGTAGGAGTCCTCGCTTTTTATTGCTGCAAGAACGCAAACGTCCAAAAGACCTCTTTTCATTTGAACATCCATACCATACCTCCTCTCGTGTAATACATCGTATCACGAGGTATTCATTTTGTCAATAGAATATAAAAAATTATTATTTCAATTATGAGCCGAGCTGCACTGCCTAAACAACAGTTTCCGTTATTCTTGATTTTAAGGATAAATTGTGATAAAATAATAAAAAATAATAACAAATGGGAACCAGCTGACTGTAGAGGACGTTGGTTCCTTTTGCTCTTTAATATATCAGGTGATCTTAATTTATGAAAAAACAAAGAAATACCGTGTCCACTACGCATATTATATTGCTTAGCTTTTTTATAGCAATACTGCTTGGTACACTGCTTCTTTCTCTGCCTATCAGCTCAGCTGACGGCAGACCTATCCCTTTTTTGGATGCGCTGTTCACCGCCACCACGTCAACTTGCGTAACCGGCTTGGTGACGCTGCCTACCGTCTCCACATGGAGCGTTTTCGGGCAGATAGTTATCCTTTTGCTGATTCAGATAGGCGGACTTGGAGTTATAACCATTATGTCCTTGATAATGGTTTTGCTTCACAAAAGAATGGGGCTTGGCGACCGACTGCTTTTACAGGACGCATTCAACCTTAATTCCCTTTCGGGGCTTATACGATTCGTTAAAAAGGTGGTTGCAGGAACGTTTATAATTGAAGGCGTCGGAGCTTTACTATATATGACGGTCTTTATTCCTGAGTTTGGCGTGCGCGGCATATGGATCTCCGTTTTCACGTCCGTTTCCGCATTCTGCAATGCAGGCATAGATATCATAGCAGAAAACAGCCTTTGCGATTATGCAACAAATCCCGTTATCAATTCAGTTACCTGCGCGCTGATCCTCCTTGGAGGCATAGGATATATCGTTTGGTGGGACGTTATACGAGTGGTAAAGCAGAGACGCACAAAAAAGATAAAGCTTTTCAGCGCGCTTACGCTTCACAGCAAAATAGCTATCACAGCAACGCTTGTTATCACCCTCGTGGGAGCTACGCTTATATTAGCTTTTGAATACAATAATCCGCTTTCAATGAATAGCTATACTTTGTTTGAAAAGCTGCAGGCCTCTATATTCCAATCCATCACAACAAGAACTGCAGGCTTTGCAACCATACCGCAGGAGAATCTGACAAACGCAACTTCTATCATATCTCTGCTGATGATGTTCATCGGCGGCTCTCCCGTTGGTACTGCAGGCGGTATTAAAACGGTCACATTCGTTATAATTATGGCATCCGCCATCTCCTCCATATGCAACAAGGAGGACACGGAGCTTTTCGGCAGAAGACTTACAAAGCAGGCTGTCGGCAAAGCGGTTGCCGTTACAAGTATGTCCTTTGTGATAATGTTCACTTCAACAGTCTTCCTTTCTGCCGTTACTAATGCCTCTGCCCTTGATATCTTATATGAAACTGTCAGCGCAACGGCAACGGTTGGCCTCACAAGAAATCTGACCGCTTCACTTAACAATATTGGCAAGCTGATAATCATATTTACAATGTATCTTGGCAGAGTTGGCCCCATCTCACTTGCTATTGTATTTAACAGAAAAAAAGAAAATCAAAATATAGTTAGAAATCCGATCGAAGAAGTTTGTGTTGGATAAGGAGGGATAAATGTTATGAGTATTAACAAAAGCTATGCAGTGCTTGGTCTCGGCAGATACGGCAGAGCCGTTGCCGAGGAGCTTGTGAATAACGGAGCCGAAGTGCTTGCGGTTGATATCGATCAGAATAACGTTAATAACGCAATTGAAGCAATTCCCGTTTGCAAATGCGCTGATATCACAGATCCCGAGGCAATCAAAAGACTTGGCATATCAAATATTGACGTTGTCATCATTGCAATGGCAAATAACCTTGAGGCTTCCGTTATGGCAGTGACACTTTGCAAGGAAGCAGGAGTTAAAACCGTTATCGTTAAATGCGGAAACGAGATACATCAGAAAATACTGAGCCGCGTTGGCGCTGACAAGGTGATATTCCCCGAAAAGGAATCCGGCATACGCCTTGCCAAAAATCTGCTCACCTCAGGATTTGCGGAAATGATCGAGCTTTCCAAAAACGTTTCTATGATAGAAATAGATGTGAAGGATGAATGGGTCGGCAAGAGCTTAATAGAGCTGAGTCTTCGCAGAAAATATTCTATTAACGTGGTTGCTATCAAAAACGAAGACAAGATAACAACAGCCATCGACCCTGCCCTTCCTCTTGAAAAAGGCATGGAGCTTATTGTTATCGCAAACACATCCAAATTGCAAAAGCTGAAATAAACAAAAAAGACACCCGATCGGGTGTCTTTTTTATATCTCCTTTATTTCTGCAAAGTTGCTTCCCTTCTTTTACTTCGTCTGACACGGTTTACGTGCCTTTCAAAATCGCCGTTATTCAAAAGCTCCGCAAGGACAAGCTGCAGATAGGTTGGCACAGGGCAGGACAAAAATCCAAGCTTTTCTCTGTAAAGCTCCGCGAGATTTTTCGGTAGAATCATATATCCGATACGAAGGGATTGAGAAACGGTTTTCGAGAAGGTGTTCATATATATTACGTTGTCCTTGAAGGAATGGGAGAAAAGAGTTTCCTCGTGCTTTCTTGAAACGGAAAACTCCGATTCAAAATCGTCTTCTATAATATATCTCTCTCCCTTATCCGCCCATCTTAAATATTCGTGACGCTTGGACGCCGTAGCTGTAACGCCGCTGGGATAGCTTCGATAGGGCGAAATGTGCAGCACGTGCGCAGAGGAGCCCTTCAGCGCCGCGCTGTCAATACCGTTATGGGACAGGGGCAATTTCTCAAGGCTTACACCCGAGATGTTATATACCTGCTCGATC
>JAZQVW010000053.1:0-6130 GCA_045632025.1 Candidatus Avispirillum sp.
GGGCTTCGGTGAACGATGGTTAGAATTTGTAGGGCGGGGGTTTACTCCCGCCGTGCCCAAAGGTCAACATACATTAATAAAACATAAAATTTATGATTGTGTTGAATGTGGGACTACCGTTATCAAATTTAGCATAATTTAAGCCTAGACTCCTCACCCACCGCTGACGCGGTCCCCCCTCCCCCAAGGGAGGGCTAGTCATCTAAACCATAATTTATCGCAGTAAGCCTTCGACTTTCTCCGCCAAGCAGAAGGCGAAGGGAATGATTTGCCGGAAAGGACAATTTTAAACTTATTTTTTGTCTCAAATGATACACCGTTATATATATAATTGTAGCATTCTACAAAAAGATTTGTACAAGGTGTATAAAAATCCAAAAAAGTGTGGAAAAGTTGTTGCTAATATAGTATAATAGACATAATTAATTAGAATTTTTCAGGAGGAAAAAATAATGAAAAAAACATTGACCTCTGTGCCCTTCAAGGACACCCCTGAGCAGAAGGCGCGCCTCGATGAGATCATTGAAGCTCATAAGAACGAGCCCGGCGCATTGATGCCCATTATGCAGAAGGCGCAGGAGGTATACGGATATCTCCCCCCCGAGGTTCAGAAGCACATTGCAGTTAAGATGGACATTCCCGAATCCGAGGTTTACGGCGTTGCAACCTTCTATTCCCAGTTCCTTCTCAATCCTATGGGAACAAACCCTGTTGCAGTTTGCCTTGGTACAGCATGCTACGTTAAGGGTAGCGGTCTTCTGATGGAAAAGCTTGAAAGCGTTCTCGGCATTGAAAACGGCGGTATCACAGCAGACCGTCAGTTCAGCCTCAGCGCAACAAGATGCATCGGTGCGTGCGGCCTTGCTCCCGTTCTCACAGTAGGCGAGGACGTTTACGGCCGTCTTGTTCCCGATGATATCGAAGGCATTATCGCAAAGTACAGATAAATAAAAAAACAAACAAACGAAAGGCGGACGTCATATGAAAATCGGTGAAATTAAGGATCTTCTTAAAGCAGAGGTGCTTGCGGGTGAAAATCAGCTTGAGTGCGAGGTTCATTCTGCTTGCGCAAGCGATATGATGAGCGACGTGCTTGCCTTCGTAAAGGACCAGGCAGTGCTCCTCACAGGCCTTGTTAATCCTCAGGTAATCAGAACAGCTGAAATGATGGATATGAAATGCGTTGTTTTCGTTCGCCGTAAGGTTCCGAATGAGGACATCGTGGAGCTGGCGCAGGAATCCGGCATCGTTATAATGCGAAGCGATCTTCGTATGTTCGAGGCCTGCGGTATTCTTTACAGCGCAGGGCTCAAGGGCCACGACAAAGGCGGTAATTGATTATGGCAGACGAGATCATCAGATTCCATTTCGACGTAGACGGAGACGATTTTTCCTCTGCGGGCGCCGCATCTGTTGAGGTCAAGAAAAGGCTGAGACAGCTTGGCTTTGCTCCCGACGTTATTCGCCGCGTTGCTATTGCAATGTACGAGGGCGAGATCAATATGGTCATCCATGCCGACGGAGGCGTGGTGGACGTTGAGGTTGGAGACGAGGATATCACAATGATCCTTGCCGACCGCGGCCCCGGTATCCCTAACGTGGAGCAGGCAATGCAGGAGGGATTCTCAACTGCAAGGGATAATATCCGCTCCCTTGGCTTTGGAGCAGGTATGGGTCTTCCCAATATGAAAAAATACACCGATGATATGAAGATCGAAACAGAGATCGGTGTTGGCACAACAGTTATAATGAAAGTCAAAGTTTGATTTTCCGAGGTGCCGTAAATGACAGAATATAAGCATTCTGTATCGCTGGACGTTTCAAAATGCAAGGGATGCACCCATTGCCTGAAGAGATGCCCCACCGAAGCCATACGAATAAGAAACGGCAAGGCGGACATCAACGCAGAAAAGTGTATCGATTGCGGCGAGTGCATCAGAGTTTGTCCCTATAAGGCGAAAAAGGCTGTGTACGATCCCCTTGAAAAGCTTGGCGATTACAGATATAAGATCGCTCTCCCCGCCCCCGCGTTGTACGGGCAGTTTGACAACCTTGACGATATTGATTTCATCATTCAGGGCCTGCGTGATATGGGCTTTGACGACGTTTTCGAGGTTGCGCGCGCGGCAGAGCTCGTAACAGAATACACAAGGCAGTATCTCCATCGTGAAAATCTTAAAAAGCCTGTTATCAGCTCGGCATGTCCCGTTGTTGTAAGGCTTATAAGCACACGATTCCCCTATCTCTGTGAAAACGTTATGTCCATTCTTCCTCCCGTTGAGGTAGCGGGCAAGCTTGCAAGAGAGAAGGCCATGACAGAGCATCCGGAGCTTAAGGCGTCGGATATCGGTTGCTTCTTTATCTCCCCCTGTCCTGCAAAGGTCAGCTACGTGAAGAACAGCTTCGCGGGAGAAAAGAGCAACGTGGACGAGGTGCTCTCCATCTCCGACGTGTATTTCAAGTTAATTTCCTATATGAATAAAATAAGCTCCCCCGAGTCTTCATGCGAGGCGGGAATGGTCGGAGTTGGCTGGGCAATTGCAGGCGGCGAGTCCACCTCTGTTTTCAACGACAGATATCTTGCGGCCGACGGCATTGAAAACGTTATCCACGTGCTTGACCAGATAGACAATTCCGATTTCCCCGAGCTTGAATTCATCGAGCTGAACGCCTGCCACGGCGGATGCGTTGGCGGAGCGATGACAGTTGCGAACCCGTATATCGCAAAGGCGAGAATACAGTCGCTGAAAAGATATCTCCCCGTTTCTCCCAATGCTCACGGTGTAGCGGCGGAATTGCCCGAATACGTGATGATGCCCGAGCTTGAATATCAGCCCACGTGTCCTCTTTCCCAAAACAGAAAAGAGGCTATGCGAATGATGGCGGATATTCAGGAAATCAGAAAGGATCTTCCCGATCTTGATTGCGGCTCCTGCGGAGCGCCCACGTGTGCCGCCTTTGCTGAGGATATAGTTCGCGGAGAGATCTGCGCAGACGAATGCGTTGTGTTTATGCGTCAGGTGTTCCACGATTATATCGCAAGGCATCAGGCGCGAATGGCAGAGGAGGCTGAAAAGAGAAAAAATGAAAGATCTTGAAGCTATTGCAAATGCTATGGAGCTGACCCACGTTTGCGGAAGTTGCGACCGGGAGGTTTGCGGATGCTATGCGGGCGATCTGCTCAGCTGGGTAATGAGCCACGCGGAGTACGGTCATATATGGATAACCATTATGTCCAATATAAACGTTGTTGCGGTAGCAAGCCTCTGTGAGGTTGCATGCATCGTTTTAGCTGAGGGCGTTGAGCTTGATGCAGACGCTAAGGCGGCAGCGGAAAGCCAGGACATATGCGTCTACAGTTCAAAGCTTTCAACCTATGAGCTTTGCGCTCTTGTTTCCAAATATATAAATGAATAAATATTATTATGATCTGCATATCCACTCCTGCCTCTCCCCCTGCGGAGACAACGATATGACTCCTGCGAATATAGCGGGAATGGCGGCAGTTAAGGGACTGCAGATAGTTGCCCTCACCGATCATAATTCAACGGCAAACTGCCCCGCCTTTTTTGGTGCCTGTAAGGCATACGGCATAATCCCCGTGGCGGGAATGGAGCTGACGGTCTCCGAGGATATCCATCTCCTCTGTCTCTTCAGAGAGCTTGAGGATGCCATGGCATTCGGAGACGAGGTTGAGCGGCATAAAATAAACATAAAAAACCGTCCCGATATTTTCGGCCATCAATACGTGATGGACGCAGAGGACAATATAATAAGAGAGGAAGAAAACCTTCTTCTCAATGCAACGATGCTGTCCCTTGAGGATGGAACGGAGCTTGTGAGGCGATATGGCGGCATTTGCTATCCCGCACATATAGACCGAACCTCAAACGGAGCAGTTGCAGTGCTGGGAGCCTTCCCCGATTGGCTTTCCTACACCGCCTATGAATTAAGCGGAAAGGGAATAAAAGCCGAGGAGGAAGGGAAGAATCCTGTCATAAAGGATCTGAGGTGCGTTGTCAGCTCCGATGCCCATTATCTTTGGGATATGTCTGAGGCGGAGAATTATTTTCTCCTTGACGACGAGCCGTATAGCAGCAGCCTTGTGAGAAATAAGCTCATTGATATGCTTCAAAGCCTTCCCCGGGGGGAAGGTGGCAGCCGTAAGGCTGACGGATGAGGCGTCTGGGCTTATAACAATTGCGGAAAGGAAGAATTATGAAAGATCTGTCATTATATATCCTTGATATCGCAATGAACTCCGTTCGCGCAGGGGCAAAGAATATTGCAATTCTGTTAAATGAAGAAAACGATCTTCTGACCCTCAGAATTGAGGACGATGGCTGCGGTATGACGGCAGAGCAACTTGAAAAGCTTTCAAACCCGTTCTTCACCACAAGAAAAACACGAAAGGTAGGGCTTGGCATTCCGTTTCTCCGTATGCAGAGCGAAATGACGGGCGGCAAGGTTACCATCACCTCAAGGCACGAGTCTGAGTTTGAGGATCACGGCACGGAGGTTTCGGCAACCTTTTATACAAACCATATCGATTTCGTTCCTCTCGGGGACGTGGTCGAAACAATGGTAACTCTCATTCAGGGCAATCCCGATTCGGATTACGTGTTCAGACATAAAAGCGAAGTGCTTGACGTTAATATGGACACCCGTGAGATGAGAGCGATCCTTGGGGACGAGGTTCCCCTTAACGCCTATGAGGTGCTTGCGTTTATCCGCGAGTTTCTCTCGGGGCAATATGAAAATGAAAAATAATTATCTATGAAACGAAAGGAAATACACTAAAATGAAAACTTTAGCTGAACTTGCTGCTATCAGAGAGCAGATGAAGGATAAGGTTGCGATCCGCACAGGCAGCGGCGCTGTTCGAGTTGTTGTAGGGATGGCAACGTGCGGTATCACAGCAGGCGCAAGACCTGTTCTCAACGCATTCGTTGAAGAGGTTACAAAGGCAGGCCTTAGCGACAAGGTTATGGTAACTCAGACAGGATGCATCGGCATCTGCCAGTACGAGCCCGTTGTTGAGGTTTATGAGGACGGCAAGGAAAAGGTAACATACGTTAAGATGACAGCTGAGAAGGCAAAAGAGGTTGTTGAAAAGCACCTCAAGGGCGGCGCAGCCGTTTCCGAATACCTTATCGGTAACACAGATTTATAATTTACGGAGGAATACATAATTATGGTTCGTTCACACGTTCTTATTTGCGGAGGTACCGGCTGTACATCCTCCGGAAGTAATAAAATCAAAGAAGCTCTTGCAGCAGAGCTTCAGGTAAAGGGCCTTGAAGAGGAGATCAAGATCGTTCAGACAGGCTGCTTCGGCCTTTGCGCGCTTGGTCCCATTATGATCGTTTATCCCGAGGGCACGTTCTATTCAAGAGTAACAGCTGAGGATATTCCCGAAATCGTTGAAGAGCATCTTCTCAAGGGCCGTATCGTTGATCGCCTTGTTTATAACGATGCTGCTGCAGGCGAGGAAAAGGCAGAGGACGTTCATTCCTCCCTTAACGACACAGCATTCTATAAGAAGCAGATGAGAGTTGCTCTTCGTAACTGCGGTGTTATCAACCCCGAAAAGATCGACGAATATATCGCAATGGACGGATATTTCGCTCTCGGTAAGGTGCTCACAGAGATGAGCCGCGAGGACGTTATCCAGACTCTCCTTGATTCCGGACTTCGCGGACGCGGCGGCGCAGGCTTCCCCACAGGTCTTAAGTGGAAGTTCGCTATGGGCGGAGAGGGCCAGAAGGACGTTTGCTGGAACGCAGACGAAGGCGACCCCGGTGCATTTATGCACCGTTCCATCCTTGAGGGCGACCCCCATGCAGTTCTTGAAGCAATGGCTATCGCAGGCTATGCTATCGGCGCAGATCAGGGTTATATCTACGTTCGTGCTGAGTACCCCATCGCTGTAAACCGTCTCCAGATCGCTATCGACCAGGCTCGTGAATACGGACTTCTCGGTGATAACATTATGGGCACAGGCTTTAAGTTTGATATCCAGCTCCGCCTTGGCGCAGGCGCATTCGTTTGCGGTGAGGAAACAGCTCTTATGACAAGTATCGAGGGTAAGCGCGGCGAGCCCAGACCTCGTCCTCCTTTCCCTGCAGTT
>JAZQVW010000054.1:0-8505 GCA_045632025.1 Candidatus Avispirillum sp.
TTGAAAGGATATATTATGGAATTTGTAATTTCTAAAAACGGAGCAGAAGCAAAGGTAACAACAAAGGGCGCTGTTCTCACATCCTTTGTGTGCGGCGGCAAGGAATACGTTTGGTGCGGCGACGCTAAGTATTGGAGCGGACAGGCTCCCTGCCTTTTCCCCGTAGTTTGCCGTCCTCTTAACGATAAGGTTATCTTTGATGGCGTTGAATATCCTATGACAAAGCACGGCTTTGTTCGCAATGCTGAATTCACAGTCCTGGAGGCTTGCCCCGACAAGGTGGTTCTTCAGTATAGCGCAAACGACGAAACAAAGAAGATGTATCCTTTTGATTTTAATCTCAAGGTTACTCAGAGCGTTACAGAAAACAGCTTTACAACAGCTTATACAGTTGAAAACAAGGGAGACGTAGCTATGCCCTTCTGCATCGGCGGCCACCCTGCATTCAACTGCCCCATGAACGAGGGCGAGTCATTTGAGGATTACAGCCTCATTTTTGAGGATGCTGAGGGCGCAACAGACGTTAACGTAGACCTTCCCGAGGGCTACAGAAATCCTGCAAACAAGCCTCTCGGCAAGATCGTTAATAACGAGCTTAAGCTTGTTTATTCCGATTATGATAACGATGCTATCATCATTGAGGGCCTCAATAAGAACAGCGTTAAGCTTGTAAACCGCCAGAGCGGCAAGGGCATCAAGTTTGATTTTGATAGCTTTGACTGCATCGGTATCTGGACACCTATCAAGGCTGATGCTCCCTTCGTGTGCCTTGAGCCCTGGAACGGTGTTCCCGCCGGTATTGACGAAACATCTGAGTTTATGACAAAGAAGTATGCAAGACTTCTTGCTCCCGGTCAGTCCTTTACAACAAGCTACACAGCAACGGTGATCGACTGATGAATCTTTGTAATCCCGCATTTGTAAGAGAATTATTACAGCGATATTCTCTTGCTCCCCAGAAATGCTTTGGTCAGAACTTTCTGATCAATGCAGATATCCCTGCAAGAATAGCAGGGTCATCTGCTCTTGGCGACGATTGTGGCTGGGGCGGAGGCGAGCCCTGTAATGATGAGGACGTTTGCGCCCTTGAGATAGGCCCCGGACTTGGCGCCATGACAAGAGAGCTCTCAGAGCTTTTCTCTAAGGTGGTTGCAGTTGAGATCGACCGCGGTCTTATCCCCGTGCTTGGGGAAACTCTTGAGGATTGCGAAAACGTTTCCGTTGTAAACGAGGACTTTATGAAGCTGGACCTCTCTTCATTTTTGAAGGATCAGTTTGGTGATCGTCCCGTTCGCGTTTGCGCAAATCTTCCTTATTATATAACCTCACCTATCCTTATGGCTATCCTTGAAGGTGTTAAGCCCTCAGAGAAGCCTCAGGTCCAGTCTGTAACGGTTCTTGTTCAGTCCGAGGTGGCAGACAGACTTTGTGCCAAGGCAGGCAGCGCTGAGTATGGCTCTATAACAGCCTCCGTTGCTCTTTGCGGAACAGCGAAGAAGCTGTTCACAGTTGCTCCCGGATGCTTCTATCCTGCTCCTAAGGTAACAAGCGCGGTTTGTCAGATAACACTTTATAAAAACGGCATCAGAGATGCCTTCGAGGGTCTTCCCGAGGACGACGAGGAGCTGGATCGCTTTGTTGCGAAGGTCAAGAAGATGATCGCGGCAGCCTTTGGAATGCGCAGAAAGACCCTTACAAACGCCCTTTCAGGTATGGCAACAAAGGCAGAGCTTGAGGCGGCGCTTACAAGAATGGGTATGAGAGCTGATATCAGAGGCGAAAAGCTTTCTGCGGCTGATTTTGTCCGTCTTGGTCTTGAAATAGAGAAGGGACGTGAATAAAATGGCAGAGCAGAAAAGCTTCAGCGAATATCTTTATGAAAGACGATATAATGCTCAAAGCAAAATAGACGATGCAAAGCTGATAAAAAGAAAAGCAATCGTTGCAGGCGCAATCGGCGCAGTCGTTCTTTTTGCGGCTATGGTGGCATTTATGATCGGAGCATACGACAGAGAGCAGGTTGGTCTGTTCTTTGCGCTCGTAGCGCTGTACGTTGTACTCGTTGTTGGTGTGTTCTATATTTACGGCGCTGTTAAATCAGGCTCCTTTCCTAAATTCTTTCATTCTATCCGCCTTATCTCCAAATGGGAGGATATGGTCGAATATATTGATAGAATAGAAGCTAAATATGCAGAAAAAAGCCTGCATCCCTCCGACCTGGAAAAAATGGAAAAGCGCCTCATCAAGCTTTGCGACGATATCGATAACAAAATATAAAAAGAGGTCGTTAGACCTCTTTTTTATTTTTTATGATCAAATGAGATATATCAGA
The DNA here is from genome assembly GCA_045632025.1 of Candidatus Avispirillum sp. Taxonomy (GTDB): domain Bacteria; phylum Bacillota; class Clostridia; order Oscillospirales; family CAG-272; genus Avispirillum. Next base: position 2,333 of record JAZQVW010000054.1, read on the forward strand.
GCCTACAGAAATAGTTGGGAGGACCTTTTAAGGAAAGGTCTCTCCCAAACCCTCCCCAAACCTTTTCGCAGAAAATCAATTCCCCTACCCTCCAAAAGGAGGGATAGGGGGAATTGATCCTTTGCAAGGAGGTTTTGAGGGGGTTCGGGGGAAGCTTTTCCTCAAAAAGTTCCCCCGAGTACCTCTGTAAATTCCGCTTCATTTCATTTGATCATAAAAAAGCCACACCGGGTGGTGTGGCTTTTAGGATTAGTTTGTATAGTTATCGAAGTAGCCCTGAACGAGGATAACGGGAGTACCCTTGTCGCCGGAGCCGCTTGTAAGGTCGCAGAGAGAACCGATAAGGTCAGTAATACGGCGGGGTGTTGTACCCTGAGAAGCCATATTACCTGTGAGGTTTTCTTCCTTTTCGCGGATTCTTTCCTCGATCGCCTTCTTAAGAGCATCGCCGGAGAGATCGGCAAAGTCGTTATCTGCGAGATACTTAAGCTTAAGCTCGTTGGGAGTACCCTCGAGACCGGGTGTATTAGCAACGGAAACGCTGGGGTCAGCAAGCTCCCAGATCTTACCTACGGGATCCTTGAATGCGCCGTCACCGTAAACCATAACCTCAACGTTCTTGCCTGTGCGAGTCTTTATTTCTGCCTGGATCTGCATAACGAGATCAGTGCACTCGCGGGGGAAGAGCTTAACTGTGTCCTCAGTGGACTTGTTAGAGCCGAGGAGGCCGAACTTTTCGTTGCAGCCGCTGCCGTTAACGCTCTCTGTGAGGATATCGTCAAGTCCGCAAACCTTTTCAGCGCCTGCAGCCTTAAGGAGTCTCTTAGTTCTTGCTCTTGTGTGGATATCGCAGTTAAGAACGTTCTTTGTATAGTTAAGGATAACTCTGGGATCGTTTGCGAGAATAACCTCAACCTCAGCACCGCTTTCGCGAATAAGATCGCCGTAGTACTGAACGTAGTCAACGCCTGTGAAGGGGTGAAGGTTAGTGCCGAAAAGCTCACGGTACTTCTCAAGCGTGAGAACGTCGCTGAAGGGGTTTACTCCTGCCGCGTCGAGCTGCTCGAAGGAAACGAGCTCGTTACCAACCTCGTCGCTGGGATAGCTGAGCATAAGAACGATCTTCTTTGCTCCCTTAGCAATACCGCGGAGGCAGATTGCAAAACGGTTACGGGACAGGATGGGGAAAATAACGCCGATTGTTTCGCCGCCAAGCTTTGCGCGAACGTCTGCAGCAATAGCGTCTACAGAAGCATAGTTACCCTGAACTCTGGCAACAACAGATTCTGTTATAGCGATAACATCGCGATCGTTAATACTGAATCCTTCGCTTTCGGCAGCCGCAAGAACACTGTCAACAGTTACCTTTGCGAGATCGTCACCCTCACGGAAAATGGGGCAGCGAATACCTCTGGAAGTTGTACCAACTCTTCTTTCCATATAGAAACCTCTTTTCTTGAAACCGATTAAATCGGATAAAATCTTTTTTAACAGAAATATTATAACTCAAAAAATCCATAATCACAAGATTTTTTTGCAAATTTTTTTGTCTCTGAGCAAAAAAAATTTATGAAATCAAGGATGTTTTTTCATCAAAAAACCTTATTCGTGCCATCCGTCAAGCTCTCTGCGTTCAACGGCGCCTCTGATCCTGCGGTAAAGTCCTCTGTGTTTATAGTCAAAATCGCGGAGATACTGCTTCATATTTTCTCTTTCAGTATGGCCATCCTCGGGGCAAGAACTTTTTTCAACGGGAAGGTCAAATTTTCTTGCAAAGGTCTTTATCATTGATTCCTCGCACAAAATAAGAGGACGGATCATAACAAGCTCCTTGCGGGAGAGCAGTGTCACGGGGGAGAAGGTGCCGACTCTGCCTTCGAAGAAGAGATTCAGCATAAAGGTTTCAACGGCGTCGTCGGAATGATGTCCAAGGGCTATTTTGTTGCATCCAAGCTCCTGAGCCGCATCGTGGAGACAGCCTCGTCTCATTCTTGCGCAAAGGGAGCAGGGGTTTGATTCCTTTCTCACGTCGAAGATAATATGAGCAAGCTCGGTCTGCTTGATATGATATTCAACGTTGAGCCTTTCGCACAGCGCCTTGATGCCCTCGTGGTCGTTTTTAGGGGCGTTTACAGCCTCGCAGGTGTGAAAGCCCATATCAAGTGTCAGGGCAACCACCTCGTATTTCTGAGGAAGGAAGCGGCGCATTTCCGCCAGAGCGCAGAGGAGGGCAAGGGAGTCCTTTCCTCCGGAAACGCCAACTGCGATGCGGTCGCCGTCCTCGATCATATTATATTTTTCAATCGCTGAGCGCGCACGGCTCATAATTTTTTGCAAATCTTTCATAGCAACTCCGTGATGTTTGCCATATACTGTAATGATGTCTTTAAAGAAAGGATAAACTGTATGGCAACAAAGGTTTATATTGATCAGGGGCATAACCCCGTAAATCCCAACGCTGGCGCGGAGGGCAATGGGTATAGGGAGCAGGACCTTGTTTATAACATAGGTGTGCTGACGGCAGAGTATTTAAATGCGGCAGGTATTGAGACCCGGCTTTCAAGACCAAGCTCGGATACTCAATTAGGAACGTCAGTTTCCTCGTCTCTTTCCTCACGCGTTCAGGATGCAAACGCCTGGGGCGCTGATTATTTTATCAGTCTTCACGCCAATGCCTCAGATATAACGAGCGCATCGGGCTCGGAGGCATACGTATTTTCGTCGGCATCCGCTGCTGTCCCCTTGGCGGAGAACATACTCAATCAGCTTAGCATAAATACGGGACTTGAGTCAAGGGGAGTTTTTGCCCGTCCGTCACTTTACGTGCTTCGTCGCACAGCCATGCCTGCAACCCTTATTGAGCTTGGGTTTATAACCAATCCCTACGATGCCGCTTTAATGGCAGATTCGCCACAGCTGTTTGCCGCAGGGGTGGCAAACGGCGTTCTGGCTTATCTTGGATTGTTGTAGATGGAAAGTGGGATATGCGGAATAGTCAGGGGGAGCTTTCCCTCAAAAAGCTTCCCCCTGAACATTTTATGCTTCACTCTTTTTCTGCAACGTTCAGTTCAAACCAGAAGGTACTTCCGTGGCCGACGGTGCTTGAAACGCCGAAATCGGCTCCGTGGAGGATAAGAGCGTTTTTAACGATTGAAAGGCCCAGTCCCGTGCCGTTTATGGCGCGGCGGTGGAAATCGCTTGCCTTGTAATATCTGTCCCATATAAGTGGCAGCTTTTCGGGGGCGATGCCCTTTCCGTTGTCAGTCACGGAGAGGCGGCAGACGCCGTCCTTTTCCGTTATATCAACGGTAATGGTCTTGTCCTCACCCGAGTAATTGATCGCATTGTTTATAAGATTGTATATTACCTGCAGGATAAGTATTTCGTCGGCCTCAACGTAGCAGTCCTTTTGGCAGTTGAAAACGAAGGTGTAGCCATCGCGCTCCTTCAGGTGGTTGTATCGTGTGAGGGTTGAGGAAACACATTCGCTGAGGGAGAAAACGGAGCGCCTTAGCTCTCTTTTTCCGTCTGTGATGCGGGAGAGGTCCAGCATATCGCTTACAAGTGACGTAAGTCTAGCTGTTTCGTCAATGATCACCTGAATATTTTCGGGGGTCATCTCTCCGGGAATATCTCGCATAACCTCGCTGTAGCCCGATATCATTGTGAGAGGGGTGCGAAGATCGTGAGAAATGTTTGCAATCAGCTCCTTCTGCATAGTGTCAAGCTTGGAAAGCTCGTTTGCAGCATAGTTAAGCGTTGCCGCAAGCTCTGCAGTTTCAAGGAATTCGCCTCCGTCGAAGTTAACGTCATAGCTACCGAGCGCAAGGCGCTTTGCCTCCTCGTTCATATTAGCAACGGGGCGAGTTATAGTTTTGGAAATAAGATAGGAAATAACAACCGCAACAACGGAAATAAGAAGAGTTATCCACAAAAGCAGATATCGAAGAGTGGTAACAGTTGCATTGACGGGCTGTATCTCCGTGTTGAGAACGATGAGAAGCTCCTCTCCGTCAACCGTGGTGAGTGCGGCGGCAATGATGCTGTCCGTGAAATTCTTGTTTTCCGCTTCCACAAGGTGGGTGTAAACTCCGCCCTCTCTTGCTCCCGCGTAAACCGTGGAGATGAGATTTTCGCCAACGCCCGAGTGGATAAGGCAAATGGATCTGTTGTGGGCGTTAAGAACTATCTTGCCTCGTCCGCCTTCTATTTTATAAACTGTTATGCAGGTGCTCTGCTTTGTAGCCAGCTCATAGGTTTTAGCTTCGAAATCCTTGCTTTCGGCAAGGAGAACGATATGAGCGGTGTCGTTTTTTATCTGATGCTCCTTGATGCTTTTGTAGATATCGTCAAGGAAGATCGTCTGCAGCACCCAGATTATTGAGAGGATAACGGCAGAGAATACGATCATATATCCAAGGATCTTTCTCTGCATACGTGCCTTTGGGCGTCTTTTCTTTTCAGGCCTGAGTGTCAAAACGGTAGCCAACTCCTCTCAGAGTAACGATGAACTTTGCATATTCTCCCAGACTGCGGCGGAGGAGCTTAACGTGAGTATCAAGAGTTCTGTCATCGCCGTAGTAGTCGTAGCCCCAAACCTCTGTTATAAGGCGCTCGCGAGAGAGGGCAATGTTCTTGTTTTTCAGCATATAGAAGAAAAGGTCGTATTCCTTGGGGGACATATCTGCGCGCTCTCCGTTGATATAAACGATTCTTGCGCTGATATCTGCGCGAAGACCCTCGAGCTCGAATATCTCGTTTGAGCTGTCCGAGGCAGGCGCGGCTTTTCTCGCGCGCTTCATAATTGCGTCAACGCGCATCATAAGCTCCTTGGGGGAGAAGGGCTTGACAACGTAGTCGTCGATGCCGAGTCCGAAGCCGTTGATCTTGTCGTATTCCTCGCCTCGCGCGGAGAGCATAATGATGGGAATATCGGAAAATCGTCGGATCTCGCGGCAGGCGGAGAAGCCGTCAAGCTCGGGCATCATAATATCGCAGATAACGATATCGTATTTACCGTTTCTGCATTTTTCAACAGCCTCCATACCGTTTGCGGCCTCATCAACGGTGTGGCCCTCGAAAACGGCATATTTAGCTATAAGTCGGCGTATCATTTCCTCGTCGTCAACGATAAGGATATTGTACATATATAAACTTCCTTTCGGTCGCAATTATCTGCCTATCATTATATCATATAACTTTGCCACATTCAATGTCGGCCATCTAAAAATTGTGTGAATATAAGGTGAGGGAGATAAACGATAATTTACAGCTGTACGTTGTCGTTGCGTTTTTATCGAACTTTTTTAAAAAAGTTCGCGGGTTAGTGTAGCAAAAAAGATTAAGTATCGTTTTTGCAAGCGGTGTCATCCAAAGTGCGAGTGAGCGGAGCTGAGTGTATCGAAGCGAAAGCTCACGACACACGACGATGACTGGATACAGGGCAGAGCCCTAAGACGTTCGCCGCAGCGAACGGAACACCTATTGCCCACCGGGATTCCAAGGGGGTACCCCTTGGTCGCTCTCCGCAGAGAGCGAAATCTTTAGCCTTCCCCGGGGGGAAGGGGGACCGCGTAGTGGTGGATGAGGCGTCTGGGCTTCGCTTATGCTAAATTTGATATTGTAGGGACCGACGTCCTCGGCGGTCCTCAAACGAAAAAATTTGTATTTGTCATAATTGTAATTAAATTTAGTTTATCAAATATAAAAATTTAAATTGGTTTAGTTTCGGACCGCCGAGGACGTCGGTCCCTACGGGTTAGGCGAAATTTTCCATTTTACCCGTAGGGCGGGGACACCGGCCCCGCCGCTCTTGACACAGTCACACATTAAAGTGAATAGTGAATAGGTGCGCTTCGTGCGGGGGAGAAATAATATTTTTTTCGTGCTATGCTCTAATAAAAAAAGCAAAACGAGGTGAGAGCTTGGCAACGAAAAGATATTATTGGCTGAAGCTGGAGGAGAACTTTTTCAAGTCCCCGAAAATAAAAATACTTATGAATATGCAGGATGGCTACAAATTCATCGTTCTATATCTGAAAATGATGCTCACTGCCATAAAATCGGACGGTAAGCTGCTTCTGGACGAGGACGTGCCGTACAATGCGGAAACCTTAGCCATCGTGCTTGATATGAATATTGAGGAAGTCAGCGCCGCCCTTGCCGCATTCAAG
>JAZQVW010000055.1:0-5634 GCA_045632025.1 Candidatus Avispirillum sp.
AGAGACCTTTCCTTAAAAGGTCCTCCCGAGTATGCCGTACATAATATTCTCCTAACATTATATAACTTTTCAAGGGTGGTTGCAACAGTTAGGGAGTAAAAATAGGGAGATATGGGCATAATTAAATTACAAAAAACAGGAGGAAGGAATATATGGACAAGAAAGAGACAAATCAAGGGGACAAGGAGCTTTTCTGTGAGATACACAGAAATCTCGAAATGGGCGCCGAATCCACCACGATGGTTATAAAAAAGGTTGAAGACAAGGCATTGCTTGGGCATCTTGGGGCGGTCGTTATGAAAAGCAGTGAGCTTCTTGAGAGGACGGAGGCGCTTATGAGCGAGCGAGGGCTTGAGGCGAAGAATATTTCAAAAATGAAGGAGCTTTCTGTTGATATGGGGATAATGATGAACACGATGTTTGATTCATCCGACTCCCACATAGCGGAAATGATGGTGAAGGGTCTGGAGATGGGAGTTGTTTCTCTGCGTGAGATGATAACAAAAAATCCGCCTCGGGACGATGCTCTTGCCGCCCTTGTCACAGAGGTTATAGAGCTTGAATCAAGCTACGCCCACAAGATAGGCAAATTTGTGGAGCAATAAAAAAATCTTGCATTTACTATTGGTAAATGCAAGATTTTTATTTTTATAAAACTACTGCCGCGCCCATAAGAGCATATGCAAAAACGAGGACAAGCAGCATAACAACGGGTGCTACAGAAACACCGAAGGCAAAAACGCCAAGGGCAACTGCGAAAAGCACAAGCCCCGCTCCGCTTATAGCCTTCAGAGTCTGTCCGTTTGCCGCAATAACAGAATAGATGCCTGCAGCTGCAAAGGAAAGCACAAGGAATATAGCTGAGAAAACTCTCAGAGCATCTCCGCCGTCCGACATATTGCCCATAACCGTTGAAAGGAGGCAAACTGCCGCCGTGATGATGGCCATAAGAGAAGCCTTGCCTCTTTTTTCATAGCTGAGCAATGCAAATCCGCCGCACATACAGCAGAGCATCGTAAGATATATCACTCTGTTTGAAACAAAGCCTGCGCCGAAAAATGCGCCAATAAGCTGGACCACTCTGACAAAGCATCCAAAGGCAACAAGCCAGGGGCCAAATTCAATATTTGTCTTCTTTTTAACCTTAGCCATATCAGTCCACCAGCTCGAACTTGATAGAATTAGCCTTCACGTAATCGTGAACGACATTACCCTTATGGCACTTAACGGTTACCTTTTCGGACTTTGCAAAGATACCCTCGCCAACACCGGTTACGGAATCGGGAATGTATATCTCCTCAAGCCCCTCCATTTCAGCAAAGGCATAGGCGCCGATATAGTCAAGGCCCTCGGGCAATGTGATAGACTTAACGCCTGTGCATCCTGCGAAAGCATAGTCGTCAATATCCGTGATATTCTCATGGATCTCGATCTTTTCGATATTCTTGCAAAGTGCCATCATATTTGAGGGAACCACCTTGATGCTTGCGGGAATATTGATCTTTTTGATATTGTCGCTGTAAGCAACGGTGTATCCGCCGAGAACGCTTACGCCATCGGGAATATGAAGCTCCTCAAGAGCCTCGCAATAAGCAAAGGCATATTCTTCAATAGATGTGAGAGTTTCGGGAAGAGTGATCGCGCTGAGCGCCTCGCACTGATAGAACACAGCCGCGCCCATTTTTCTAACGTTGTTACCGAGAGTTACCTCTTTAAGCGCCTTGCAGGCATAGAAAACACCTTCCGCAATGCTTGTAACGGAATTGGGAAGAGTTGCCTTTTCAAGAGCTGTACAATCGCGGAACGCATACGTTGCGATCTCTGTTACGCCCTCAGGAACAACGATGCTCTTAAGAGCTGTACATCCGCCGAAGCTATATGAGCCGATACTCTTTACGCTTGCAGGAATGCTTATCTCCTTAAGCTTGGTGCAATTAAAGAACGCTCCATCCTCGATCGCTGTTACCGTTTCGGGAATATCTATCTCGCTGAGAGCCGCGCAATCAGCGAACGTACCCTCGCGAATAACCGTGTTTGTTTCGGGAATATCTATTGTTTCAAGAGCCTTCATTACGTAGAAAGCATACGCTTCAAAATACTTTACGTTTTCCGAAAGCTCAACCGCTTTGATCTTTTCCTTGTTGTAGAAGGCACCCTCGCCGATAGTCATAACCTTATTGCCATCGATCTCCAAGGGGATCTTAACGCTTTCCACGTCGCCTGCATAATGAGTGATTGTAGCTGTGCCGTCATCATAGGTGGCATAGTAGAAATCCCCATACTGAAGGTCCTTTTTAAGAACCTTTGCGCCTGCGGGGTTGGTTTCCGCCGTTGTAAACTGACTTTTATCAGCTGCTTCGGTTTCCTTGCCGTCTCCATCACCGCTGTCCTTCTTGCAGGATGCAAAGGAAGAAACCAGCAGGATCAAGGCAAGAATGAACGCAGATATTTTAAAAAGCTTTTTCATCTTCTCATTCCTTTTCCTTTTTTCTTAGATATAACAACGAGAGCCGCAATTCCTGCCGCCGCTCCCAGAACGGAAATTCCTATAAAAGCAAGCGCGGAATAAATTGAACCGCTGAGGAAGAAAAACTCCCAGAAGCCAACGTCTGACGCCGTTACAAGACGGGAGCCCGTCATAACGATGAGCATAACGAGACCGCCGATGCCCACAAACAGAAGAAGCGCCGACACCAAGGTCAGAATAGACTCTGCGCCTGCAGGCTGAGGTCTGCCCTTTGAGGGAAACATTGTATGGATAGCGCTGGCATTATCAACGCCGAAAAGCAGATAGTCGCTTGTAACGGAAAGGATATCCGCAAGCTTTCTTGCACTTTTTGTGTCAGGCTCGCTCTCGCCGCTTTCCCAACTCAAAACAAGCTCCGGCTCTATTTTCATTCTTTTTGCAACTTTTTCAAGGCTCAAGCCCTTAGCTTCTCTTGCACCTTTGATTCTTTCGCCCATTTTATTCATAGCAAACGTACCTTTTTCGTCATAGTGAGAGATATTATATCACATCTTTAAAGTTTTTTCTATAACAATGTGTAAATTTCTGATTTTAAGATAAATTATCGTTTGCGGTACTAAGCCTCCCCTATTTTAGGGGAGGTGGATTGCCGCAAGGCAAGACGGAAGGGTAGGAAAAAGATGGCGTTGAGGAATCTACCCTTCAGTCTCACTACGTTCGACAGCTCCCCATCCCAAGGGACCCCGTGAAATCGTAGATTTCAGGGGATTGGGAGAATAGGGGAGCCTCAGTAACATAAATTATTGTCCATCTCTAAGCCATCATTCACCGCGCTCTTGACAGAAACAATGAAAAAGTGCTATAATGCCCATACGGGAAATCGGGGCTGCCGCGCACTATCATGCCGAAAGGTATTAGCGTGAGGAAAGTCCGGGCTTCACAGGGCAAGGATAACGGATAACGTCCGCCGAGGGTAACCTCCGGGAAAGTGCAACAGAAATAGACCGCTCACGTTCTACGAACGTAGTAAGGATGGAAAGGCGAGGTAAGAGCTCACCGGCACGACAGGCAACTGTGTGCAAATGTAAACCCTATCCGAAGCAACACCGTTTATGGATGAGACTTCGTCAGCGTCGGCCCGGCGCATATCCATGGGTGGCTGGAGACGGCAGGTAACTGTCGTTCGAGATTGATGGCAGCGAGGGCTAAGGCCTGAACAGAACCCGGCTTACAGATTTCCCCCTTTTTTGACCTTTATTTTTCGTATAATATATAAAATTTGGCAAAGGAGAAAAGGGTTTATGAAGAATATCATCACCATCGGCCGCGAATATGGCTCAGGCGGACGCACCATCGGCAAAAAGGTTGCTGAGATGCTTGGCTACGACTACTACGACCGCGAGCTTATTGACGAAGCTGCTAAGGAAAGCGGACTTTCTGCTGAGTTTATCGAAAAAACAGAGCAGAGCCTTTCCGGAAGCTTTCTTTATAATCTTGCAATGGGTAACAGCTATTCCTACGGAATGCTCAGCCCCGCCGGCACCAACGTTCTCCCCCTTACAATGCAGGTTTTCCTGGCTCAGCAGCAGGCTATCCTTAAGTTTGCTGAAAAGCCCTGCGTTATAGTTGGCCGCTGCGCCGACTATATCCTCCGCGATCGCGAGGACGTGCTTAAGGTTTTCGTTTACTCAACGGACGAAAAGAGAATCGAGCGCGCCGTTCAGGAATACGGCCTTGACACAAAGAAGGCAAGAGAGCAGCTTATCCGCAGCGATAAGAGCCGCGCACGTCACTATTCCACATTCACAGATTGGGATTGGGCTGACAGAAGCCACTATGATCTTATGATCAACAGCGGCGTTGTAGGAATTGATGCCGCAGCTGATTTTATTGCAACTATTGCGAAAAAGTAATATAAAAAGCAAGAGATTTTCATCTCTTGCTTTTATTTTTCGTCAGGGCTCTGCCCTAATATCCAGTCACCGTCGTGTGTCGTGAGCTATCGCTTCGATACACTCAGCTCTGCTCACTCGCACTTTGGATGACACCGCTTGCAAAAACGATATTTGATCGTTTTCGCTTCACTAACCCGCGACCTTTTCAAAAAAGGTCGATAAAATGCACCATTCCCCCCCTTAATGTTTTCGGTGGGGGTGTTCGGGGTTCCCCGAAACGAGCTTGTCGAGTTTTGGGGGTTCACGGTTAAGGGGGAGGGACTTTATAAAAAGTCCCTCCCCCTAAACAAATCATCTGATCTTATCAATAAGCCAAGGGATAGCGGTTTCGAAGTCCACTCCGTACCATCGGGCATCGGAGTTTTCAACCGTCACCTTAGCGCACTGAGCCGTAAAATCAACGGCAAGAGCGAGCGCATCGGGAAGACTCCAGCCGCGGCACAAGGCACCCACACAGCAGGAGGCGAAAACGTCGCCCGTTCCGTGAAAGGTCTTGTCGGTTCTGGGAGCGTAATGACTGAAAAATACGTCAGCTTCAGAATCATACATCATAGCGCCCATCATTCCCTCTCCGTCAGTCATACCTGTGAGGATGGCTTTTTTTGCTCCGAGAGCGCACAGACGGCGAAGAATATCCTTTGCCTCCTCCTCGCCCTCAAGCTGATGGAAGGGCTCGCCCAGCATATAGCAAGCCTCTGTGAGATTGGGAACTATAACGTCCGCCTTTGAGCAAAGCTTCGCCATCTTCTCGGCAAAGCTGTCGTCAAAGCCGCTGTAAAGACGACCGAAATCGCCCATGACGGGATCTATAAATACAGTTGCCCCGCGGCCGAAATCGTCTATAAAATCGGAAACGATCCTCATCTGACGCTCGCTTCCAAGATAGCCCGTATAGATACAGGAAAAGTCCATTCCCTGATCCTTAAGCGCCTTTGCTATAGGAGGGATCTCCTCCGTGAGGTCGCAGAAGGAAAACTGAGGAAACGCCGTGTGATTGCTGAGAACCGCCGTCGGAATAACGCTTACCTCCGTACCCATAGCGCTGATAATGGGCAACGCAACCGTCAGAGAGCATTTTCCAACGCAGGAAATATCCTGGATCGTTATCATTCTTTTCATACTCAATTCCTCTTAAAAAGCAAGAATACCAAGATGCTCAAGAACTATTTTAATGCCGATAAGAATAAGAATAATGCCACCCATTCTCTCGGC
>JAZQVW010000056.1:0-8062 GCA_045632025.1 Candidatus Avispirillum sp.
ATCCTCATCGCTCAGATCAAGAACGATGAAAAGAACGCTAACAAGCCCGACGCTATCATCGAAAAGATGGTAACAGGTAAGATCGGCAAGTTCTACGAAAGAGTTTGTCTCGTTGAGCAGGCTTACGTTAAGGACGACGATATGAAGGTTGGCGAGTACGTAGCTAAGTGCGCTAAGGAATTCGGCGGCGAGATCGCAATCGATAGCTTCTACCTCTACGAAAAGGGCGAAGGCCTTGAGAAGAGAGAAGACAACTTCGGCGATGAGATCGCAGAGCTTCTTAAGTAATTGAATATCTGAATTCGATTTGAAAAAGGAACTGTATTTGCAGTTCCTTTTTTGATGCAGAAAACAGAGCGAGGGCGAAAACACGAAAGAAGTGTTTTCGCCCTCACCCTGTTTAAAGGAAGTTTTTATGAATAGTTAATTTTATCTTAGTTGGGAACGATCATGCCGTAGCCGCCGTCTTTTCTCTTGTAAACAACGCAGGTTGCACCGTTGTCAATATCGTTGAATACAAAGAACTGATGCTCAAGCAGATTCATCTGCAGGATAGCCTCCTCGGGGGTCATAGGCTTGATGTCGAAGGTTTTTGTTCTGATAGTGAATGCGCCCTCCTCAGCTTCGTCGGGAGCAGCGCCATCCTCAGGATCGTAGTCGGGAATAGTTATATTTTCACGCAGCTTTTTCGCAAGGCGTGTCTTATTCTTTCTTATCTGGCGCTCAATAGCATAAAGGCAGCAGTCAAGTGCGTTCATAAAGGTGGAGCTTTCGTCTTCACTGCGGAACAAGGTTGCTCCGGACTGAATAGTTACTTCAACACGCTCCACGTCTCTGACCCTGGAAAGCTTAACAGCAGCTTCTGCTTCACCGGGAAAGAACTTGTCAAACTTTGCAAGCTTCTTTTCGATATGCTCGGTGAGCTTCTGGTTCACGAATACTTTTCTTGCGTTGACGGTAATCTTCATTACTATCCCACCTTCTGTATTAAATTTGTGCAGCTTTAGCGAAGAGGTGGATTTCTTCACCTATCTACAATGTCATTATAGCACCTTGAATTTCTTTTGTCTATAGCTTTTGTGCAAATTATCTATTTTTTAATTGTAAATTCCTTATTATTTGTTTAATGCGATGGCGGTTTCCAGTGCGAGAGTCATCATTTCTGTAAATGAGGTCTGTCGCTCCTCGCTTGAGGTTGCCTCTCCCGTAACGAGAGAATCGGAAACTGTGCAGATCGCAAGAGCACTTTTTTTGAGTCTTGCGGCATTCATATAGAGAGCCGCCGCTTCCATCTCAACTCCGAGAACACCCATCTTGCCCCATTTGGCAAGAGCGCCTTCGCGCGCTTCAAGGTCCTCTTCGTCATTGTAGAAGGTGTCGCTTGAGAGGACGTTTCCAACGTGGTAGTTAAGTCCAAGCGCCTCAGCCTTTTCTGCCGCCACTCTGAGAATGTTGAAATCTGCTATAGGCGCAAAGGTACCGGGAAGATTATAATTTGCGCTGTAATTTGAATTAGTGCAGGCTCCCATGCCGAGAATGATATCGCGGATATTAACGTCACGGCTCATAGAGCCGATGGAGCCCACGCGGATGATATTTTCAACGCCGAAGAAGCTGAAAAGCTCATAGGAGTAGATACCCATAGATGGCATACCCATGCCGCTTGCCATAACGGAAACGGGGACATTTTTATAAGTTCCCGTATATCCCTGAACGCCGCGAACGTTGTTTACAAGACGGGCATCGTCGAGAAAATTTTTAGCTATGAATTCGCTGCGAAGCGGATCTCCGGGCATAAGAACGGTTTTTGCGAAATCGCCCTTTTCTGCTTTAATATGAGGTGTTGCCATATGAGCCTCCCTTGGTTTTATTATATTATTATTGTAGCAAAAACATTATAAAAATGCAATTCCAAAAAGGAATTAAGTTGCCGTCGGGCGGAGCACTAATTTGGCTTACAACATTGACCTTTATTTTTAAATATGGTAAAATAATATGAATAACTGTTTAATGGAGCCGATAATGAAGGTTTTGAAAAATATACACTCTGCTATCACAGAGCTTTGGACAAATAAAATTATTCAGGCAACAGATCTTTTCGCGTTGTTTTTAACAGGATTTGTTTTTGCTAATTATTACACTGCGGCGATCGGTGATTTTACTGATCTTGCATACGTAAGGGATATAAGCATCGTATCCTTTGCGGTGGTCTTTCTTGCCGCTGTGCTTATTATCGGAGCGGCAACCGTCGCGTTCAAAAGCACGCTGATGCTGAATTGGTCGCTACTCTGCGGATCAACTCTTTTTGCCGTGCTGCTTTGCTCTCAGATGGGCGAGAAGATATATTTCAATATTGGCGTCGCCCTTGTTCTTATATTTATCGTTAAATACGTGACCGAGGAAAACAGACTTGGTATAGATCTTTTGAATATGAGCCTTAAAACGTCGTTTATCGTAACGGCGGGCGCATTTGCCGTGTTTGTTGTTTTCGTTTCATATTGCACGGTTATGAAATATAAGACTTTCTCTCTTGCAACCTTTGACTTCGGTATATTTGCGCAGATGTTTGAGCAGATGGCGAAAACAGGACTCCCGTTCACAACGGTTGAGCGCAGTCAGTATCTCAGCCATTTCGCAGTTCATTTTTCTCCCGTGTATTATCTGCTTTTGCCCTTTTATATGGTGTTCAGAACACCTGCATTTTTGCTTGTGGCGCAGGCATTTGTTGTAGGACTGGGTATGTTCCCCCTTCGCAGAATATGCTTGAAGCTTGGAATGAGCCCTGCAATGTCAACGGCGGCAGCTATCCTCTATGCGGTTTTCCCCACAATGGCAAACGGCTGCTTCTACGATTTTCACGAAAATAAATTTCTTTCCGTCTTCATCCTCTATATGATCTATTTCGTTCTTGAGGAAAACAATTTCGGAATATTTGCTTTCGCTTTGGCAACTCTCTCCGTTAAGGAGGACGCGGCGATCTACGTTATGGCAATCGCTCTCTGGATGCTGCTCACAAAGAGAAAGAGAGTAACTGCGGTTGCGGTTTTTGCCCTGTCAGTTCTGTATTTCGTGTTTGCGTGCAAGATGATAGAGCTTTCCGGCGGAAGCATTATGATGAGCCGACTTGATAATTATTATATAGATCACGACGGCGGTTTTATAGACGTTATTAAGACCTGCTTCTTTGATATAGGCTTCCTTATCAAGGAGGTATTCCTTGGAGCAAACATGGAAACCTTTTCCGAGATGACCTATGGAGGACAGAAGATAGAGTTTATTTTCTGGACATGCATTCCGCTTCTCTTTATGCCCTTTGCTTCCAAGAGAACCACTCACCTCGTGCTGATGATCCCCCTTCTTGTTATCAATCTTATGCCCGAGTGGATGTATCAGCATAACGTAAATTATCAGTACACCTATGGAACGGCGGCTTTGCTTATAGTCGCGGCGTTCCTTGCTATTTCCGAAAAGCCTGCGGCAACTGCCCGCAGAATTATGGTTGGAGCACTTGTAATAAGCCTTGTGTTCTCTTCGTCTCTTTTGCATTCAAAGGCAGGGAGATATGTTGATAGATATAATTCCAACAAAGAGGTCTTTAAGGCAACAGAGGAAGCCCTTGAGACTATCCCTCTTGATGCCTCTGTAACGTCATACGGATTCTTTGTACCCCAGCTTTATTATATAAACTATCTGCATACGTCTCCCGATTATTATGCTCCCTATGAGCAGACGGATTATTACGTTGTGGACACCAGATATGAAAGTGATTCTCATCATCAGAAAATGGTTGCCGCAATGGGCGATGATTATGAGCTTGTATGCCAGGGTGGATATGCAAAGGTGTATAAGAGGGTAAGTGCAAATGAGTGAAAAGAAGGTAAAGAAATCTGTTCATTCGGGGCATAGAGCCAGAATGAACAAGAAATATAAAAAGCTTGGGGCAGATGCCTTTGAGCCCCATGAGCTTCTTGAAATGCTTTTATATTTTAGTATACGACAGAAGGATACCAACGAAGCTGCTCATAGCCTTATAGATGAGCTTGGTTCTGTAAATGCAGTATTTTCCGCAAAGGCTGATGCAATGACCGAGGCGAAGGGAATAGGCGAGGCAAGCGCCCGTCTGGTTTCGCTTTCGCGGGACGTTGCAAGAAGCAGCGAGCTTGAGCACACGGCAAGTCATCCTCTTGATAATGAATTTAAAATAACGAGATATATTTATAATTGGTTCAAGGGCAAGCCTGCAGGATGTGTTATGGCTATGTATCTTGATGGGGACAAAATGCTTTTGGAGTGTGAAACTCTTTCAAAGGGCAGAAGATTCCGCCCGTCAAGCTATCTTCCCGTGATTCTTGATAAAGCGCTTGAAACCTCAGCCAAATACGTTATTATCAGTCATAATCATAAGGACAATTGTCCTAACCCGTCTCCCGAGGACCTGTGGCTTTGCAGCTATATCCGTTCCTCTCTGGGTAAAAACGGAATAACTCTTATTGATCAGTATATCGTCACAGAATTTGATTGTGTTCCCACAAGTAATTATAAATAACGAAAGGTGATATTTATGAAAGAGCTTTCACCCTATCTTGAATGTGCTATGGCTGTTAACACACACGGTGTTAAGGGCGCAGTAAAGCTTGAAAACAGATGCGACACACCTAAGGTGCTTGCATCCATGAAAAGAATGTTTGTTAAGAAAAACGGAGAATACGTTGAGATGAAGGTCATCTCCTCCTCCGTGCAGAAAACAATGGTTATTGCAACCTTCGAGGGTGTTGAAACACTTGAGGAGGCAATTGCTCTCAGAGGAACAGTTTTCTATGCGGCAAGAGAGGATTTCCGTCTCCGCCGCGGTGAATATTTTATTGCCGATCTTATAGGTCTTCCCGTTTTTGATGATGATACGGGCGAGGAGGTTGGCCACCTTGTAAACGTGCTCACACCCGGCGCGCACCAGGTATACGTTATTGAGGACGGAGAGGGCAATTTTATGCTTCCCAACGTTCCCGAGTTCGTTCGCCGCATTTCCTTTGAGGAGGATGCAGGCATCTATATCCACCTTATTGAAGGAATGAGAGAAAACTCAAGATGAGAATAGATATTATGACTCTTTTTCCCGCGCAGATAGAGTCTGTGCTTGGAGAAAGCATTATCGGTCGCGCAAGACAGGCGGGGCTCCTTGATATCAGAGCGTATAATATCCGCGATTATTCAGAGGATAAGCATCGCAGAGTTGATGACACACCCTGCGGCGGTGGAAGAGGTATGCTTATGGCGGCGCCTCCCATTATCAATTGCTATAATGCGGTAACGGCAGACGTTAAAGAGGGGGATGAAAAGCCTAAGGTGCTTTATATGTCTCCCCGAGGAAAGACCTTCACTCAGGAGGATGCAAAGAGATATGCCGAGTGCTCGCGCCTGGTTATTCTTTGCGGACATTACGAGGGCGTTGACCAGAGAGCCATAGATATCCTTGAAGCCGAAGAGGTTTCTATCGGTGACTACGTGCTCACAGGCGGTGAGCTTGCGGCGTGTATTATTTCCGATGCAGTAGGCCGCCTTGTTCCCGGTGTTCTGCCCGAGGCAGTTTGCCACGAAAAGGAATCCTTTGAGGACGATCTGCTTGAATATCCTCAGTTCACTCGTCCCGTTGAATTTATGGGACGCCGTGTTCCCGAGGTGCTCCTCAGCGGACATCACGCTAATATTGATAAATGGCGCCTTGAGCAGTCGGAAATTCTGACAGAACAGCGCAGACCGGACCTTTACAGTAAATATTATGAAAGAAAAGCCGCTGCTGAGGCCGCAAAAAAGAAAAAACGCAGAAGAAAAGTAACTCAGCAGTAATTTTTAGTTACTTGCCTAAAATGTGCCTGAAAAACGGTATATTATGCAGCTGCATAACAAAAATGGGCTATTTTGCCCTTGATAGATACGCTATAAGTAGTATAATTAATATACAAATAGTGTATTGGAGTTACATAAAATGGCAAAAAACATAAATATTTCGCAAACTATCACAAAAATACTACTTAGCGCATCAATTTTACAGCTGATGCTTGTATGCTTTGTTTTGATGCCTCCAACGGACTGCTTTTCGCTGCAAACGGTATCTCTCAGATCATACATACCTGAAATGATAGAATATGCAGTTTTAACGTTGACTTTAAGCATACCTATCGGCGTGATTGCAGAAAAAATACTTAAAAAATAAAGAAAGGAGAACGGATATGGCTTTGCTTGAGGATGCAATTAAATTTATTGACCAGAGCACAATAAAGGATTTGATAGAGAAGGCCGATGCCGTTCTCGTAGCATATTCGGGAGGAGCGGATTCAAGCGTTCTGCTTCATTTCCTCTCGGAATATCTTAAGGATAAAAAGGCTCGCCTTGCGGCAGCCCATCTCAATCATATGATAAGAGGCGAGGAGGCAGATAGAGATCAGCAGTTCTGTAAAAGAACGGCCGAGGCTCTGGGAGTTGATTTTTACACAAAAAATATCGACATTCCGAAAATTGCAAGCGAAAGCGGGAAAACTCTTGAAGAAGTCGCAAGAGACGAAAGATATGCTTTTCTTTTGGATATAGCAAGTACACTTGGAGAAACTACTCTTATAGCAACGGCTCATAATTCAACGGACAATCTTGAAACGATGATATTCAATCTTGCCAGAGGCACCGGCACGGCGGGCATGGGAGGAATTGCTCCTATCAGGCAGAATATAATCCGTCCTCTGTTATCAGTCTCAGGCGAGGAGATTAGGGAGTATGCCCGTGACAATGGAATTGAGTATGTGGTAGACAGCACCAATGCTGACACGGCTTATACGAGAAATCATATAAGAAAAAATATAGTTCCTCTCCTTAAGGAGATAAATTCTCAGGTAGAGGATGCCGCCCTTCGTCTTTCAAGAATAGCGCGAGAGGAATCAGACCTGATCTGCGGAGAGGCTGAAAAGCTTTTATCGGACGGCGCTATCAATAAAAAGGATTTTGCTGCGGCTCATCCTGCAATCAGAGCAAGAGCGCTGCAGATGCTTTATAAAAAAACGGCAGGGGCAGAGAACGGACTTTCAGCCGTTCATCTTAATAAGGCGGTTGAATTTGCGGCTGAGAGCGAGGGAGAATTGTCCCTTCCCGGTGAGCTTGTTCTCTTTGTGGATAAGGATATTATCTACGTTGAAAAAAAGAAGATAAAAGCGGCGCCCGACGAGGTTTTTCTCAAGGCTGACGGCAAGGCGGTCCCCTTCGGCGAGGATTTCGCCGTAGCCCTTTGCGAAAAGGGAAAAGAACCTGTGGCTGATGCAAATATTTACAATTTATTTATACAACAAAGTGCTTGTTTTGATACAATATATGGTAGCCTTTTTGTCAGGGCGCGCCGCGAGGGCGATAGGATCCTGACTTGTAAAATGCATAAAAAGCTTAAGAAGCTTATGTGCGATAAGGGCATACCGCATAGATTCAGAGAAAGCTTGCCCATATTCTGCGATGATAGCGGGATCTTGTGGGCTCCGAATGTTGCTCTTCGCGATAATGCAAGGGGCGACGATATAACAATGTATGTTTTCACACTGAAAGGAAATCTTTGATTATGAAAAAGCATTACGAAATTTGGGACGAAGACGTTGAAAGAGTTCTTGTAAGCGAAGAGGAGCTTGAAGCAACTGTTACAAGAATTGCGGCTGAAATAGATGAAGATTATAAAGATAAGAATCTCCTTCTTCTTTGTATCCTTAAGGGAAGCATCGTATTCTTCGGCGACCTTATGAAGCGCCTTTCCATCCCCTGTGAAATTGATTGTATGAAGGTTTCCTCCTACGGTGCGGGAACTATCTCATCCAAGAAGATCAATATTCTTCTTGACCTTCACAGAACAGACCTTAGCGAAAAGGATATCCTTATCGTTGAGGATATCATCGACAGCGGAAGAACGCTCTCTTATCTTACAGAGTATCTCAAGATCAACGGTGCAAGAAGCGTTAAAACAGTTTCTCTCCTTGATAAGCCCTCTCGCCGCGAGGTTGATTTCACTCCCGACTACAGAGGCATGATCGTGCCCGAC
>JAZQVW010000057.1:0-29827 GCA_045632025.1 Candidatus Avispirillum sp.
AGCGTCAGATAATTTCCGCCGCCACCGACAATAAACGATGCGGCTATGGTTATTATTGAAGATATCCACAGCGCCCACTCAAAGCGGTCAAGCTGAGAAAAAGGATTTGAAAATCGCATAAGCCCTCCAAAAAACAAAAAAACACCCGATCACTCACCTTCTAAGGCCTAACGGTGAGAAAATCGAATGCGCGCTTTACCCGGCGGCAAAGCTTTATTACCCCTTTAGCATATCACACCCACAAGTTATTTGCAAGTAGCCAAACCATATTTCTTAAAGCAAAAAAGCACTCCGAGGAGTGCTTTTCTTTTTATTTGCTTTGATTAGGGCTCAATTACGATGTTACCGCCTGTAACAACTACTGTGTCAGCATAATCTGTGCGTCCGTCATCAAGCCAAACCTCGTTTGTGCTGTCTGCGCCACAGTTAGAAATATCAACGTTATCAAGTGTGATATTTGCGCCATACTTTGTTGTTACAAGAATTGCTGCCTTCTTTGTGTTGTTGAACTTTGTGCCGGAAACGCTGAGTGTTGTAAGCTCTTTTGCGCTATCCTCGTCAGCAATCTTGAATCCGCGGTCTGTGTTAAGAACACCGCCGTTAACTGTTACGTTTGTGCCTGTCATGATCCAAAGACCGTAGATATCATTGCCAGCCTGGTTGAATTCACAGTTTGTGAAAACAGCTGTTGCACCACCACTTACAAGGGGAGACTTCTCAAATACAACGTTTGTTGCAACGACGTCACAATTAAAGTGAGTTGTGTAATCAAAGAAGTGCGTACCCTTATGAGTATTTGTGAGAGTCATATTGTTGAGGTTGAGAACACCGTCAGCATTAGCTATATTGAAATAGCTTCTGTATGTACTGGAAAGTGTAAGCTTCTTACCGTTACCATCGATCGTGATGGACTTTGTGTTTGCGCCGCCCATCTTCCAGCCTGTTCCGATATCAACGGAAACATCGCTTCCAAGAACAACTACGATATCCTCTGCATCAGAAGAAAGAGCAACCTTAAGATCATCAGTTGTTGTAACTACGTCGGGAGCAGATGCCATTGTGATCTTTGTGCCGTTGTAGTTAAGGTAGCTGTCTGTCTGCTGGCCTTCTCTTGCGAGGTCGATTACACCGAAGCCGATGTCCATAGCAGCTGTATAAGAATCCTTATAAACCTTCTCGCCGCTTGTTGCATTGATTGTGCTGTTAACGACATCGCCTGCGAGAGCGCCGTTATGGAAGCCTGTACCTACGCCTGCAGCATACTTGCCGCCCTTAGCTGTTACTGTGGAATCTGTAATATTGATTGTGCAAAGAGGCTGATTGCTTGCGCAATGTGTGTCGTAACCGCTACCGATACCTGCACCGAACTGACCGCCTACTGCGTTCATAACAACGGAGCTTGTGATGTTGATAATCGTTTCAGCCTCGTTAGCATCACTGCTTACACGGCTACCGCCGATAGCTGCAGAAGCGTTACCGCCGTATACGTTTTCAATTGTAGAGTTAACAACGTTAATAGTTGTACCTGTCCAGAAGCGTCCGCCGATAGCTGCAGCCTTGGAGCCGCCTTCTGCGTTCTTAACTGTTACGTTTTCAAGTGTGATAACTGCGCCGTTGTAGCCAGAGCCGATAGCCGCGCCGCCTTCGGGCTCGCTCTTACCGTACTTTGTGTCATTAACGAAGAGAGGCTGAACGTGACCGCCCTTAACGTCTACGATAGTTACGCCCTTGATTGTGATTTCCTTAGTGTTGTCGCCGCCGATACCGTATGCATGGTTACCGTTTGCAATAGCTGTGATATTACCGTTACCTGTGATGTTGAGCTTTTCAGCTGTGATAGCGGATGTGTTATCTGCGATTGCCTTAACAACAAGGTTTCCGTAAACAACGAGGTTTACTGTGTTTGCCTCAGATCTTGCAGCAAACGTAACTGCATCTGTCTGCTTGATACCTGCGATAGTTACATTGTCGAGAGTGATAGTACCTGTGTAGTTTGCAGGAACTTCAATTGTCTCTGTAGGCTCGTTTGCACCAACAAGGATAACGTCCTTGTTCTTTGCGATCATTGCATTTGCTTCTGCAACTGTGAAGGATGCAGCGTTTTCGTCATAGTCCTTACCGAAGGAGTCAGACTCAACGTCCTTCTGTGTTGCAAATACGTTGATGCCAAGGTTGATCTCGGGAAGTGTTTCACCGTTGTGGTTTGCAACGTTACCAACCTCCTCAGGCATATAAGCGATAACGTTGAAATACATATCGCCCGCCTCAGAGAAGAAGCCGCGATCAACAAATCCCTCGCTGATCTTCTTGCCTTCTACGTCCTTGATAGCTTCTGCACGGTCTGCATAAGCAACGGGAGCGCCATCAGCTGTTGCGTCGCCTTCGAGAACGTCAAAATAGATGTAATCGGAAAGAAGGAAGCTTTCGCCTGCTGCGTTCACACCTGCCTTCTCGGAATTAACATTTACAGCAAACTGATACTTAGCGGCAAGTGTGCCAACGTTGCTCAGTCTGAGATAAGCAATTCCTACGTAGCCGGGCTCCCAACGGTCGCCGGAAAGGATATCATCAGCATTTTCAATGCTCTTCCATTCATCGCCATCCCAATAATCAAGCTCGATATCAAGATTACCGGACTTAATAATGTTATTCGCACTTGTCACGGAATCTGTGAACCAAGCGAATGTGGAACCAATAAGCATTGAAATGCAAAGCACGAGAGAAAGCGCGCTCATAAACAATGCTCTTTTTGTAGTTTTCTTATTCATAATTGTTCTCCTTTATAGATTATTGGCACTACTACCAATTATGCACAGTATAACACATCAAAAAACATACATCGTGGGAAAGAGCAGATTCCGCTAAATATACGCATATTATATAGTTATGCAATAAATTTGACAACTTACAAAAACAACGGGACTTTCGTCCCGTTGTTTTGCCATATATTTCATGTGTGATCCGCTATGCATCGGATCATGCACTGGCGCAATCGCCAGCTTAAATATTGAGAAAGAGGCTGATTGCTTTTTTGAGGATCATAGGTCTCAACACCTTTTTGTGCAACTGCCATACACGCATAAACTGTTTGCAGAGTGCGTATATTCTCAAGTGCTCGGCGAACCATTGCCGCAACCAAACGAAGAGAGCTTTTTAAAAGAATTTCCTTTGCCTCTTCATCTCCATTTGCAATTCTCGCGGCCAAAGCTTTTTCTTCTTCTCTGTCAATGCACAGAGCTTCATTTGCTTTACTGAAAAAATCTTCCATATTGACAAAAAGCATATTATCCCCCGTTCTCTTCAAAAACTCTCTATATTATATCTACCACATTTTACGGCAAAAGTAAATTCAAGCAGTATAAATTGCCTATAACCACAAATAATAATATCACGATTCGAATCAAAAGGAGAGTTTATATATGAAAGCAACAGGAATCGTTAGAAGAATAGATGATCTCGGCAGAGTTGTTATCCCCAAGGAGATACGCCGCACTATGAGAATAAGAGAGGGCGACCCTCTTGAAATTTACACCGATCGTGACGGCGAGGTTATTTTCAAGAAATACTCACCCATTGGCGAATGGTCGCAGATCGCAACTCAATATGCCGAAACTCTTAACAAAACCTGCGGATTATCCGTTATAATCTGCGATCGCGATGCCATTATTGCGGCAGCAGGCGTTTCAAAGAGAGAATATTCCGACCGTCGCCTGACTCCCGAGTTTGAGGAGCTTATGGAAAACCGTTCCCTTTACTCCTGCGGCAACGGAGAGCGAATATTTGCTATTGACGGAGGCAGCCACTACGTCAGCTGTGCTATGCCAATCGTCAGCGATGGAGATATTATAGGCTGCGTTGCGTCTCTTTGCACTGAGGATGGGCGAAAAGCAGAAGATTTCCCCGAGGCTAAGCTTATTCAGACAGCCGCTTCATTTCTTGGAAGGCAAACAGAAGCATAAAAAAACAGGGCAGATGCCCTGTTTTTTATTTAGTTCATTTCGTCATTTTCAAGATCAAGCTCGCTTTCGCAATCCTCGTCCACGTCCATAAACTCTCTTGTGCCGACGCGACGCTCCATACGCTCTCTCTCAACCATTTCTGAAAGCATTTCCTTTATGAGTCTGGGATTCTTAATATGAAGAATATCAAACTCGCCCATGCTCTTATCGCCGGAACAGCAATGGATAGTTCCAAGATTGAAAAGTCTTTCCCAGAATGTACGACGAAGAGTTATATCCATTATTCTATAGAGACGAACGTCATCCTCTGTTCTTGAAAAGAAGCCTGTATCGATTATGAGCTTATCCTCTGTAAGATAATATCTTGTGAAGCTCCAGGGAAGGCCAAGAAACGTTCTCTTTCTATCCTTCCAAACAAATTCAAGTTTATTTTTCATAGCTACCAGCTCCTTTTTTCTTTGGTATATCAATTTTAACACATTTCAAATGATTTTTCAATAAAAAATCCCCCATAAAAATGGGGGATCGTTTTTTACATAACTCTGATTCTGGATTCGATCTCTCCAAGGGCACCGCCTTCAAAAGCAGCAGCCGCATCCTTTTCTGCGATCTTTGCTGTGATAAATTCAACACAGCCTGCAGGAGATCCTGTCAGAACCTGAACGTCACCAAACACGAGGCGAGCCTTTTCAATCGTTTCATCAGCTGAATCTGTTGCAACGCGAACGTAATAGGAGAACTTGATTTCGCCGAAGGGGAGAACGAAATCCTCTTCTGCCGCTGTCCAGTTCATCTGAAGCTCGTTTGCACCAACGCCTGAAAGAATAGAAACAACGTCGGAAACAACTGCGCCTGCTGTGGGCATTCTGCCTGCGCCTCTGCCGTAGAGCATATAGTCATTTGTAACAGGGCTGTTTACACGGATTCCGTTATAAACGTCGTCAACGTGAGCGATAGGACAGGAATTGGGCACGAAGGTGGGGCAAACGTAAATTGCCGCCTTGCCGCTTTCGTGGTCGATTCTGGAGCTGCCGAGAAGCTTGACTGTGCCTCCCCAGCGAGATGCCGCGTTCATATCAGCGGGAGTGATCTTTGTCATTGTTTCTGTGTAAACCTTATCGCAAGCCGCAAGCTTATTAGTTACGATTGCTGTAAGGATAACGATTTTTCTCTGCGCATCAATTCCGTCAACGTCAGCTGCAGGATTAGCCTCAGCATAGCCAAGCTTCTGCGCTTCCTTCAGAACGTCGGCAAAATCTGCGCCCTCGTTCTTCATCTTTGTGAGGATATAGTTAGTTGTACCGTTAAGGATGCCGTCGATCTCTGAAATTGTATCTCCGCCAAAGCTTGTGCGAAGGCTTCTGATCTCGGGAATTCCGCCGCCTGCGCTTGCCTCAAACATATAAGAAACGCCGTTCTTCTTTGCCTCAGCCATAAGCTCAACGCCGCGATTTGCAACAAGCTCCTTATTAGAAGTTACAACGCTCTTGCCTGCTCTCAGTGCCTGCATAGAATAATCAAAGGCAGGGTTTACACCACCCATAGTTTCGCAAACGATCTTTACCTCAGGATCGTTTACGATCACTGAATAGTCGTGCACAACTCTGTCCGCATAGGGAGAATCGGGGAAATCTCTCAGATCGAGAATATATTTAACATTAATTTCGTCACCTGTTGCGCGAAGGATTGCCTTCTGATTGAGACGGATAACCTCTGTGATGCCTCCGCCAACAACGCCGAAACCGATTATAGCTATATGTGTCATTTTAAAATACCGCCAGTCTTTAGTAAAGTAAAATATTTATTATTATATCACATTATTTCCTGCAAATCAACAAAAATGAACAAATTTAATTGATTGAGCGATAAACGATAATTTATCTAACAAAAAGGCTTCCCTTATGGAAGGGAAGCTGTCAGCGCAAGCTGACTGATGAGATGCGCACGAAGGGGGTAGTGTTGCTTTATTAAAGACTGCTAAATCAAAGAATTCAGATTCAAACTTTTCATCTCATCCACCGCTGACACGGTCCCCCTTCCCTTCCATAAGGGAAGGCTCGGCGGGGCCGGTGTCCCCGCCCTACGATTATCAAATATCGAATTTCAGATGCGATTGTCTTCGGGCGAACACAGTTCGCCCCTACGGAGAAACGTGTAATTCCCTCCGTCTCGTAGGGGCGTCACTTTGTGCGCCCGATAGAAATGTATGATATATTAAATGCGGACGAGCAATGCTCGCCCCTACGATGTGTATACCGCTAAACGATAATTTAGCATATTAATTTCATCTAACTATAGATATAACAAAATCCCTCCGCATTTGCGGAGGGATTCATATTACTTTTTGATCTTCATATCGTCAACGTTCTTGTTTACGGAATGCTTGATAGGCGTCCACTCAACCTTCTTGAAGAGAGCAACGATACCAATGGGGATCCATGTAAACATATAAATGGGGAACGTGAAGAGAGAAAGGATCTTTCTGGGAGTTGTGCAGTTTATGTAATTCCACTCTGTGATAACTGTTACAAGCCCCATAAGGAACAAGGTTCCGTATGCTCCGCAAACAGCTCCAACCGCGCTCAGAATATGGTCCCAAAGGAGAGGGTCTCCAATGATAATAGACTTTATGATCAATGCTGCATAAAGAGCAAATGTGATGAGCGTGAGGAAGATCAGGGGGAAGATCGTTACGGACAGGTCGTAGCAGGAGAACTTATTCTTATTAACGAATATGCCCTTCATAAGACGCTTGCCGTATTTACCGAACACCTGCAAAAATCCCTTTGCCCAGCGAAGACGCTGATTCCAGGAGGTTTTAAAGGTTTCAGGCTGCTCGTCGTAAAGGATAGCATTGTGACAATAACCAACCTTTTCGCCGTCTATGATATTTGCAACTGTGAACTCGATATCCTCTGTGAGAAGGAAATATTTCCATCCGTTTCTCTTCTTAAGCATATCGCGATGAATAAGGAAGCCTGTTCCTGAAATCGCACAGCTTGTGTTGAGGATCATTCTTGCGTTGCTGAGATACTTTGCTTCTCTGAGGAACCACAGAGCATAACCGGAGGAGATCCAGTTTGTGCCGTAGTTCTTGGAGTTTCTATAGCTTGTTACGATCTTATAGCCTGCAGAGAAGGTCTTGTTCATCTGCTCTATAAAGTCGGGCTCAAGAAGGTTATCGGAGTCGAATACGAAATATCCGTCGTAATAATCCTCGCCAAGCTTTTCATTTAAATTTTCAAAAAGGAAATCAAGAGCATAGCCCTTGCCGATCTGCTTTTTGTTGAAGCGCTCGTATACGATCGCTCCGCACTTGCGGCTGATCTCAGCTGTGTTATCATCACAGTTATCTGCGATTACGTACACGTCCATCAGTTCTCTGGGATAGGTCTGCGCATTTATACTGTTCAGCAGATTTTCAATAACCTCAGCCTCGTTTCTTGCAGACGTTATAACCGCAAATCTGTGAGGCTTTCCTTCCTCAAAGATAACGGGCTTCTTGAAAATTCCTACAAGAACATAGAAAAACTGATATGAAAAACAAATGGTGAACAATATTGCAACTGCTGCTATTAAGTAACCCATATCAAAATCCTATTATCAATATTTTATTTGCGGAAAACTCCGCAGAAAAAGACATAATGCCATTTTTTCAGTTAGAACAACCTTATAAAACACTATGCCTCAGAGCCATTTTCTATTTACATACTACTTATCAAAAAGCATTATAGCAGATGTTGTAAAAAAAAGCAAGTGTTTTTATTATTTTTGTGCTAACTGTTATTTGACTCACAAAAAAACAGCCCGAAGGCTGTTTTTTCATTACTTAGCAACCGTATCTTGCAAGGATCTCATCGTACTTGCCATTTGCCTTGATGTTCTTGAGACCCTCGTTGAACATATCAAGAAGCTCAGGATTGTGACCTTTTTTAACCGCAAATCCGTAATAGCCGGGATTTACCACTCCACCGATGATCTCAAGGGGAAGTTGGTTGTTCTTAATTGCCCAACCGATTACTGCAAACTCCTCAAAGCATGCATCTGCGCTGCCTGCGATCACTGCATCGTACATGGAAAGAGAATCCTCAAGATAGGTTATAGTGAATCCATACTGGTCCTTGATGCTCTCAGCATAAGTTGTGCCTGTTGTTCCCTGCTTTGCCGCAACAACTTTGCCATGAAGATCCTCAAGAGAGGAAATTCCACGATCCTTTCCTACTACAAGAACGCTTCCGTCCTCAAAATAACCGTCGGAGAAATCAAACGTTGCCTTTCTCTTTTCTGTGATGGTCATTGCCGCGATCATTGCGTCAGCCTGTCCTGCCTGAACTGCGCCCTGCGCCGCATTGAAGGTGTCGTTACGAACCTCATATTTAAAGCCCTGATCCTCAGCTACTGCCGCAAGGATTTCCATATCGATTCCGATATATGCCTCGGAATCAGCATCGTAAAACTCAAAGGGTGCAAAATCCTTATCAGAATATATAACGTATACGTCACTCTCCGCTTCCTGTCCGCAAGCTGCCATACTCAGAACGCTCACGCAGGCAATCACAAGAGCTAACAATTTTGCTAACTTTTTCATAATCGTAATTTGCCTCCAAATTGTTTTTCTATATATTTATTATGCAATATTTTGTGTCATATGTCAATCATTTTTCCGTTATTTCTGATTTTTAAGGGTTTAAGTGAGCAAAAATTCGGCGCTTGCCGCTATTACAGCCTCAAGCTGTCCCTTTTTCTTAAATCTATGATCGGCTCCCTCAATGACAAGCACGTCAATATTCTCTCTGCCGCGGGCAAACGTCTCCATATCCGAGGGCTTTACCACATCGTCACAGTCTCCATATATCATAAGGCATTTATTTTCAAATGTCGCATCAACAATACTATGACGGGAAAGATCCTGCCAGAAGGAATATCCCAAATTCATCCTTCTTTCAAAGCCGCAATCAACGTTTCCTGCCATTTCAAGTTCGTCAATTGTCAAATTACAAATAGGGCTTAAAAATGTATCCGCCATCCTAACTGCGGGCGAACGCAAAACTGCCTTAGATCCTTTTATATCAAGAGTTTTCAGCATATTGATAAGAATGAAAGCTCCAAAGCTTGTCGCAAACAGATCGGTTCTGCCGTATTTATTTTCGGCATACGCATAAACTGTTTTGGTATCAGAAATGCAATTTTCCATCGTCAGCATTTTCTCATCTGCCTCGCTATCTCCGTGAGAAGCAAGATCAAAGGATATAACTGCGCCACCCGCCTCCGTTATCTTCTCACCAAGCATCTTTATAGCAGAGCTTTTCTTATCCCCGCCAAAGCCGTGAATACACAAAACGGAAAATTTCGCCTTCCTGTCAGAGGGCTCGTATGCAATACAGCTTATATTATATTTTTCGCCCATTATATCAAAGCATTTTACTATCATTTTTACTCCTCCGATCCTATACTATTATTCTATCTCCTTTACCTTCATTTTTCAACCAATTATTGCACGTAATTAAAGGTTTGACTTTTATGCTCATATAGTATATAATAGCAATATATTTTAAGAAATAAGGATACAAAATGAAACTTTCTCTTGTTTGTCCGTGCTACAATGAAGAAAAGAACGTTCGCGCTTTTCACGATACCTGCATTTCTGCCCTCAGAGGCAAGGTTGATTCCTATGAGATCGTTTTCGTGAACGACGGCAGCCGCGATAAGACCTGGGCTGAACTTACTGATATTTGCAGCACCTCAGAAACTAATATAAAGATCATCAATCTTTCAAGAAACTTCGGCAAGGAAGCCGCAATGTATGCAGGTCTTCAAAAGGCTGAGGGAGATTTTGTTACTCTCATTGACGCCGATCTGCAGCAGCGCCCCGAGATCGTGCTTGATATGGTAAGCTTTCTTGAAAATAACCCTGATTTCGACTGCGTTGCCGCATATCAGGAGCAGCGCCGCGAGGGTGCCGTGCTTTCAATTTTCAAATCTATGTTCTACAAGATCATCAACAAGATGTGTGACATAGACTTCAAGCAGGGCGCAAGCGATTTCAGAACCTTCAGACGAAACGTTGTGGATGCTATCCTCTCCGTTCCCGAATATCACAGATTCTCCAAGGGTATCTTCTCTTGGGTTGGCTTCAACACTCATTATATCCCATACGTTCCCGAGGAAAGAAACTCCGGCAAGACGACCTGGTCCTTCAAAAAGCTTTTCAAATATGCTCTTGACGGCATCATCGCTTATTCAACTCTCCCTCTGAGAATCTCATCCGTTGTGGGAATCATTATGTCCTTTATCGGCGCTATCTATATGCTCGTCGTTGTTATTCAGAAGCTTACCTTCGGTATCCCCGTTCCGGGATACCCCACGATCATAGTTTTGATTCTGTTTATCGGTGGACTTCAGCTGACCTCTCTCGGAATTATGGGCGAATATATATCCCGTATATATATCGAAGGAAAGAAGCGCCCCATCTGCATTATCAAAAACTACGAAAAGAACGAGAAATAAAATGATCAAAGGACTTTTTCAGAAATACCGCGAGATAATCATGTATCTCATTTTCGGAGTTTCAACAACACTTGTTAACTGGATAGTTTATACTCTCCTTGTTACACTGGCAAATGCTGACGTCACTCTCGCAAACGGGATTGCTTGGCTTGCAGCAGTTATATTTGCTTACGTTACAAACAAGCTTTTCGTTTTTGAAAGCAAAAACTGGGGAGCCGCCGTTCTTGTAAAGGAGATCATTTCCTTCTTCGGAGCAAGAGTTGCATCGGGAGTTTTTGAAATATTCCTCCCTGCTCTGCTTATGAAGCTGGGACTAGACCAGTCTCTCTTCGGAATTGAGGGCTTCGTTGCAAAGGCGGTTGTCAGCGTACTGATCATCGTGCTTAACTATATCTTCAGCAAGCTGTTCGTTTTTAAGAATAAAAAATAAAAGGACCGATTTTTCGGTCCTTTTTTGTTGAATTGGATTTGGAATAATAAACGATAATTTATAGCTGTACGTTGTCGTTGCGTTTTTATCGACCTTTTTTTTAAAAAGGTCGCGGATTCTTAGGGCAGAGCCCTAAGACGCTCTCCGCAGAGAGCGGAAAACCTATTGCCCACCGGGATCCCAAGGGGGGTACCCCTTGGTCGCCTTCCGCAGAAGGCGAAATCCCCTCTGCAACGACGTCCCGTTTGCAAATCAAAATTGTATCAAATTCGGCGGGAGACAAGCCCCCGCCCTACGGTTATCAAATATCGAATTTCAGATGCAATTGTTTTCAGGCGAACACAGTTCGCCCCTACGGGTACAGGTGCAATTCCGTTGTTTCGTAGGGGCGTCACTTTGTGCGCCCGATAGAAATGTATGATATATTAAATGCGGACGAGCGATGCTCGCCCCTACGATGGGACATCGCCAAATGATAATTTATCATCCGTTCAACTCATAAACGAAAAGCTCGCCGCTTTCTAAATCCGATGCGTGCATATCAACGCTTGTGACGGAGGGATTCTCATAGGTTGTGTAATAATATATGCCCCGATCCGTGTTACAGCAAGAAGAATAACGGGTGTATTCATATTCCCCATCTCTTACAAGAACACAGCCCTTGGGCATGGCAACGGAGGACAAAATGTGAAAGAATTGATTGACGCTTTCATCTTCTCCGTCTCCCGAAACGGACTTGTGCTTCACAAACGCCGCGCGGACAAATCTTGAGGCCGATGAAAAATCTCCCGGAAGTCCTATTGCACCCATTCCCAAGCTGTAGTTTTTCAGCTCCTCTCCGCAAAGAAGCCTGTTCTCTGCCCCGCCCTCGTGGAGCTGCATATAATTATTCAGATTCATCATATGAAAATCAAAGGGCGGATTGTTGGTCAGAACACCGATGGGGTTGTGGTATATCTTAAGTCCCTCTGCAACAGCTTCAACGGTAATAGCACCGCTTCCGTCTGCAATGATCCAATGAAGAGGAGAAAGAGGCAATTTTTCGCTGAAGCTTTCATTATATAAATTAATATTATATAAAAGCTCCCTTGCCTCTGAAAGATCGGCGCATCTTCCAAGAATATACGGGATAAATTCAAAGGGCGTAACGTTAAGCTTTCCCTCGGTGTACGGCTTGTAGTCAGCATTCGAGGGGAAATTCAGACCTGCTATGCTGAGACCGCGCTCGTTAGTTGCTTCATAATATAAAGGATATCCATCAATAACGGTTGCCATACCGATCATGGCAAAATGGGAGGGGATAGACTCTGTCCTTCGGAAATTTAATTTGAAATTTCGCGGAGTTATGACAACGCGCTCGTAATAGGAGCGCTCAAGATCAAGATTTCGGCCAAAATAAAGACAAGACGTTTTGTATGTTATAGCAGTGCACATATGACATATTCCTTTCGTTTTTGTATATATAGTATAGGAAAAATATTAAGCCTTAATTATGAAAAAATTAATTGTTATTTTTTCGAAAAAATGCTTGACTTTTAAAAAGGTATGTGATAATATATCAAGGTCAGCAAAACTGATGTGCGCCCTTAGCTCAGCGGATAGAGTGCCCGGCTACGAACCGGTAGGTCGCAGGTTCGAATCCTGCAGGGCGCGCCATAAACAAAAGAACCAACCCAATAGGGTTGGTTCTTTTGTTTATGGCGGCCCTATTGCACAGGATTCGAAAGGGCGGTCACATCGCGTAGCGGTGACAAAAACTCCTGAGAGGAGTTTTTAGCCCGTAGCGTTAAACTGACCACGAAATACCGCTTTGGAAACCCACGAGAAGAGCCGAAATGCATTTCGGCGTTCACTTCATCGTAAGCGGGCGCGCCAACCCAATAGGGTTGGTTCTTTGTTTATGGCGGCCCTATTGCATAGGATTCGAAAGGGCGTACCTCGTACCTCGCGTGAAAATTTCAAGCCTCGTGTTTAGCTGGCGAGGCACCCCAAAAGCTTCGCTTTTGCAAGGTTTAGCTTATGCATAGACTTCAAGCCTCTAGGGTAGTCGGCGAGGCACCCCAAAAGCTTCGCTTTTGCAAAGTTCAGCTTATGCATAGACTTCAAGCCTCGTGTTTAGCTGGCGAGGCACCCCAAAAGCTTCGCTTTTGCAAAGTTCAGCCTGGCGGCCCTGGATGGGAGTTTTTAGCCCGTAGCGTTAAACTGACCACGAGAGCGCATATCACAAAACCACGAGAAGAGCCGAAATGCATTTCGGCGTTTACTTCATCGTAAGCGGGCGCGCCATCAACCAATAGGCTGGTTTTTCTTTTTATATCGTAGGGCGGGGATTTACTCCCGCCGTTTATTATGTTTCAGAACTTATGACTTCCCCTGTGTGCCGCCCTACGTTTTAATGGTTGTTTATGTTTTAAAACGGACGACCAAAGGTCGCCCCTACGGCATCAAATACCTATTCACTATTCCCGACCATCCGCCCCGCCTTTATCCACTTTGTTCATATATTATAAAACAATTTATGAATTTTTTACAAAAATATATTTAGGGGTGGAAATTTATAAAGCTATGTGATATAATGATTCATCGCGACCTTATAGGGTTGCTCTATCTCTATGTCCAAGTTAAGAAAGGCGGAACATAAAATGAGTAAAAAGAATCAGAACAAGAAAGGAAACGGCGCAAGCAAGACACTTAAGGTGATCGCAGCAATTCTTACTGTTGTTATCGTTGCAGGTGTTATCAGCGTTTACTCCATTCTTTCCAGCGGTGTTATCGAAAAGAACACAGTTGCAGCAAAAACTGAACACTATACAGTTACAACTTCCATGCTCAACTACCTCTACAACACCAGCTATCAGAACCTCGTGTCCAGCGCAGGCTCCTACCTCAAGGATCTCTACGGCCTCGACACAAACAAGCCTCTTGATGAGCAGAAGTATGCCGGCGACGACACATGGCACGACTACATGCTCGACACAGCAAGAAGCCAGCTCACAGAAGCTCTCGTTCTCGCTGAGGCTGCTATCGCTGCAGGCTGCAAGCTTGACGAGCACGACATCGAGCACATCGACGAAACAATGAACTCTATCGAGTCCTATGCAAAGCAGTACGGCGTTTCTAAGAAGTACTACATCAAGAACGTTTACGGCCCTTCCGTTACAGAAGAAGCTATCCGTAGCTGCATTGAGATCCTCAGCCTTGCTGAAAAGTATCAGAAGGAGCTCGTAGATACATACGACTACACAGCTGAAGACTGGGCTAAGTATTTCGAAGAAAACGAAAAGGATTTCCTCAAGGTTGACTACCTCACATACACATTCGCTGTTGAAAAGGAAAAGGACGACAAGAAGGATTCCACAACAACTAAGAAAGAAGAAACAACTGCTGCTAAGGCTGAAGCAAAGACAAAGGACGCAGACACAACTGCAGTTGACACAACAACAGCTAAGGGCGACGACAAGAAGGAACCCGCAAAGGAGCAGGGCTATGCAGAAGAGCTTGCTGACTGCAAGGACGCTGATGCATTCAAGGCTTACGTTGAAAACTACCTCAAGAACGTTAAGTATGCTAACCTGACAGCTGAGGAGCTTGAAGAGGACGAAATCGATATCGACGCTCTCGTTGACGGCTGCCTCAAGGAAGGCCAGACAGCTACAGGCACAACAGAGCTTGCTAAGTGGCTCGCTGACGATGCAAGACATCCCTACGAAACTCGCACAGACTTTGACGAAAAGAACGGCAAGTACACAGTTTATATGATCCTCCCCGCACAGAACGACGATCTTGACTACAACTGCAAGTACCGCCAGACATACGTTCTCAAGGACTACTACTACATTCCCGTTGCTGTAAACTCCTCCGAAAAGGACACAAAGAAGGCTATGGACGCAGCTAAGAAGACAGCTGAGGACATCCTTAAGGAATACGAAAAGGACGCAACTGAGGCTAACTTCGAGGCTCTCACAGATGAGCACAAGTACGGCGGCGGTCTCCTCGAGGCTGCTGACAAGGGCAGAATGTCCGAAGAGGTTGATGAATGGGCATACTCCGCTGACCGCAAGGCTGGCGACACAGCTATCATCGAGATCGAAAAGCAGGGCTACTACGTTGTATACTTCAAGGGCGACAATGTTACAAGCTGGGAAAATACAGCTGATTCCGCTCTCAAAAACGACCACTATAATAAGGACTATGAGACATACAAGGATATGTACAAGGTTACTTACTATAAGAAGGGCGTAGAGCTTGTAAAATCTCTCTAATTAAAAACACAAAGCGGCTGTCCGCCGGCGGTTTGGCCGGTGGACAGCCTTTGTTTTTTACAGAAAGGAACCTCCAATGCTAAAAAAAATCACAGCGCTTTTGCTTGCGGCACTTATGCTCCTCTCTCTTTTCTCCTGCCAGAAAAAGGACGAGGATGAAAAGCAGGCAGACAACAGCGAGATAAATCCCCTGCCCGTTATGGCAACGGAAAATTTTGAGGTTACGGTCTCTATGATGACCTACTTCCTTAATTCCTACTATCGCAGCTTCGTTTCCGAAAACCAGCTTATGATGGGACAGATCGGTCTTGATCCCTCCCGCGAGCTTGCAGATCAAATGTATGACGACGAATATACCTGGCTTGATTATTTCATCTTCTATATCTCCGACGCGCTGAAGCAGCAGCTCGTTATGGCAGAGGCTGCCGTTGAAGCAGGCTACGAGCTGTCCGAGGAGGACCTGAAGAATATCGACGATCAGCTGGGCTATATTAACGAAAAAGCGCAGAACAGCAGTAAGCCCGCGATCTATCTCATTCAGGAGGCTTACGGCGAAAACGTTAACGAGGATACTATCCGCAAATGCCTCAACCTTACAACGCTTGCTATGAGATATTCCAACCACGTTGTAGGA
This sequence comes from Candidatus Avispirillum sp., assembly GCA_045632025.1. Taxonomy (GTDB): domain Bacteria; phylum Bacillota; class Clostridia; order Oscillospirales; family CAG-272; genus Avispirillum. The sequence continues at coordinate 15,793 of JAZQVW010000057.1, forward strand.
TCATATTCCTTCACAGACGATGAATTTGAAGCTTATTTTGAAAAGAACACAAAGGATATCCTCTCATTCAACTATATAAGATATCAGGTTATTAATGCCGATAACGTTGAAAGCGCAAAGGCAGATTTCACCTCCGCAAAAACAGAGGAGGAATTTGTTGATATGATCAAAAAATATTCCGCTTTGACGGTTTACGATCCCTCAGACGAATATATGGCATCCGTTCTTAAGGAAAGCTACGTTTACGGCGCAAGCTATACCGAGGATTCCGAATTTGCAGACTGGGCCTTCGAGGCGGACAGAAAGGCTTACGACGTTTACACAGAGGAGTATGAGGACGGAAGACTTATGGTTGCCATGGCTCTTCCCGCAACAGGCATAAAATACAACGAGGTACTCTGGCGCGACGACACTCCTCTCCATAATATCGAAAGCATCCTTTTCTCTGAGGCAACCTACAAAACAGCCGACGAAGCAAAGAAGAAGGCTGAGGAAGTCTTCGCAACTATTGACGAAAACAGCGACTTTGCCGCTCTCATTGAAGAATATTCCGGCGGCACATCAAGCAACCTTATCAAGGGCGCCTCTCCCGGATCCATTGAGGACTGGGTGTTTGCCGAGGAAAGAAAAACAGGCGATATCGGCCTTGTTACAGTTTCCGGCACGGGCACTTATATAATCCGCCTCCTTGAGGACGGTATCCCCGCATGGAAGCACTTCACTCTCCAGGGCTTGAGCAGCGCAAAGTTTGATGAATACCTGAAATCCCTCCTTGAATCTACAGAAATGAAGCTCAATAACGACGCTATCAGCCAGATAACTCCCATAACGTACGTTAGTTGATATTTCAATTGGAAAATCCTCTCAAAACTATTGCATAAAAAACTTTCTCAATATATAATTGAATTATAATAAATAGAAAGGGAGATAAATATGAAAATTATTCCTACCCCCAGAGAAGTCATTATGGGCGAAGGCTCATTGGCGCTCTCCTCTATCACAGCCCTGAAGATCCAGCTTGGCAGCGACAGAAGAATGACAAAGATCGCTACAACTGTTCGTAACGAGATCAGCGAGCTTGTTGGCAAAACAGCAAAGCTTATGGTTTGCACTTGCGCTTGCTCCGAAACTCCCATCCTCTACATCACACACGGTGAAGAGGGCGAGGGCTACACTCTCACTATCAACGAAAAAGGTATCACAGTAAAGGGTGACGGCGCTCACGGTGCATACAACGCTATGCAGACTCTCCGCCAGATCATCCACGAATACGGCGATACTCTCCCCTACGTTACAATCAACGACGCTCCCGACTTCCCCGAGAGAGGCTTCTACCACGATATCACTCGCGGCCGCGTTCCCACTCTTGAAATGCTCAAGAAGACAGCGGATGACCTTGCATACTACAAGATCAGCCAGCTCCAGCTCTACGTTGAGGACGCTTACGAGTTCGTTGAATACGACGGAATCATGGAGGCTCACGAGGTTCTCTCCGCTGACGAAGTTACTGCTCTTGACGACTACTGCTACGATAACTTTATCGAGCTCGTTCCCTCCCTTTCCACATTCGGCCACCTTTATAACCTTCTCCAGAGCAAGCAGTGGCGCCATCTCTGCGAATACGACGATTGGCACCCCTGGCAGCACTTCTGGCTTGAGAAGATGGCTCACCACACGATCGACGTTTCCAACGACGAATCCATCAAGGTTGTTGGCAGCATGATCGACCAGTTTATCCCCCTCTTCCGTTCCGAGCGCTTCAATATCTGCTGCGACGAAACATTCGACCTTTGCCAGGGCAGAAATAAGGGCAAGGACGAGGGCGAGGAATACTTCAAGTTCCTTAAGAAGATCATCGACCACGTTAACAGCCGCGGCAAGACTGTTATGATGTGGGGCGATATCGCTCTTAACCATCCCGAAAAGCTCAGCGAGATCCCCGAGGGCACAATCATGCTCAACTGGACTTACGAGAAGAACCCCATGGAAGAAAAGGTTGAAACTCTCGCCAAGGCAGGCATGAAGCAGATCGTTTGTCCCGGTACATCCAGCTGGAACCGCTTCATCGAGGAGATCGACCGCTCCGAGGGCAACATCACCAACCTTGTTGACTACGGCGCAAAGTGGGGCGCAATGGGTATCCTCAATACAAACTGGGGTGACTTCGGTCACATCGCTCCCTGGAACTGTAACCTCTACGGTATGGTTATCGGCGCTGAAAAGGGCTGGAATGCCGACGGTAAGCTTTCCGAGGAATTTGAAATGGCAGCAAGCAGCCTCCTCTTTGACTCCGATGAGATCAACGTTATCGATCTCATTCGTACAATGGGCCGCTGCGAGCGTACTTGCGACTGGATGCTCTTCGAGTACTGGTACAGCGCAAACACAGTTGAAGGCAGAACAACTCGCCTTGAGCTTGATCCCGAAAAGGCTATCGCTAACAATGCAAAGCTTGACGAGGTTATCGCAACACTTAAGTCCATCTCCGAAACAGACGACAGATACGTTGACCTCCTTCTCTCCTGCCGCGCTATCCAGATCATGAACCGCGTTCACCTCCGCATCAACTGCATCCCCGGCTACGAGGACGGCGAGGCTATCCTTCGCGACGTTGAAGCATGGCTTCCCGAATACCGCGCATCCTGGCTCAGAGAAAATAAGCTCAGCCAGCTTGACAACGTTGATAAGTTCATGCGTGAGATCGCTGTAATGCCCGTGAGCTCCATGGCTGAGGCTGAGGTTGCTGAAACATTCCAGAGAAATTCATAATTATACATTTTTTGAATAATATACATTCAATATACATAAGAGAGCAGGCAAATGCCTGCTCTCTTATGTTGTATCATCAATTGCCTATAAACCACTGCGGTTAATGGGTTTTTGCCGACTTTTAAAGACAAAAACAGCCCCCTTCGGAGAGAAGAAGGGGGCCGCCGTCAGCATGCATAAATTGGGGGATATGCACGACAGACTTGCATAATTGTGGTTTTGTAGCGCATTAAGACAGATAATTGACGAAAATATTGCTAGTTTTTGCAAAATACTTACCTTTAACACAATTTTAGCAAATTTATATGCTAAAGTCAAGGAAAAAATTCACTTTGTTTTAAAATTGGGGAACATTATGAAGATTTATGACTACAACGGCCAGAAGAATATTTCCGGCAGAAGGATAAGAGAGGCTCGCCAGAAGTGCAAGCTGTCTCAGGCAGAGCTTGCGGCAAAGATGCAGGTCAATGGTATAATCATTGAGAGAGACTGCATAAGCCGTATGGAAAAGGGTACACGCTTTATTCCCGATTACGAGCTGCTTATGTATGCAAAGGTTCTCGGCGTTCCCGTAACCTGGCTCCTCGGACTCGAAGACTGATCTTACCGTAGCTGTAACTATACCCGTGTCGTGACGTAGCCCTAACAACCGCAAAAGCGGTTGTTTTTTGTTTTTTGTTGAGTTATAATTGAAATACAGTTTATATACAAGGACAACTGACATATGGAAAATCTTATATTCAGCCTGAATTCAACAATGCCTGTTTTCATAATGATGCTCCTTGGAGCATTTTTGAAGCGAATCGGCCTTTTTGACGATGGCTTTGCCTCTAAAATGAATAAGTTCGTTTTCCTTACCCCCCTGCCCTGCCTCCTCTTTAGCCAGCTTTCGGATATCGACTTCGAAACTGCATGGAACACCCGCTTCGTTCTCTTCTGCTTCGTTTCGACCGCAGTATGTATCCTCATAGCATTCCTGATGTCACTGCTTATAAAAAACAAAGCACTGAGAGGCGAATTTATTCAGGCCTCCTACAGAAGCAGCGCGGCTCTGCTTGGAATCGCTTTTATTCAGAACATCTACGGCAACGCAGGCTTTGCTCCCCTTATGATAATCGGCAGCGTTCCGCTTTATAATATTATGGCTGTTATAGTCCTCTCCGTCTTCTCTCCCGAAAACAATAGCGGCAGGCTTGACGGAAGGCTCGTTAAAAAAACAGCCCTCGGTATCGTCACTAACCCTATTATGATCGGGATCGCCCTGGGACTTCTGTGGTCAGCCTTGAAGCTTCCCGTTCCCTATATCGCAGATAAGGCCATCTCATCCATCGGAAACGTTGCCACCCCTATGGGCCTTATGGCAATGGGCGCATCTCTTGACTTTAAAAAGGCCTTCGGTCATATGGGCCCCACCGTCTGCGCAGCTTTTATGAAGCTCCTTGGCTTTGCGGCCATCGCACTTCCCTTTGCTATATGGCTGGGCTTTCGCAATGCAGAGCTTGTGGCTATTCTTATAATGCTTACGTCGGCTACCACCGTCAGCTCCTTCGTTATGGCAAAAAATATGGGCCACGAGGGAACTCTTACAAGCACCACCGTTATGCTGACAACGCTCCTCAGCGCTTTTACAGTCACATTTTGGCTGTTCGTGCTGAGAAGCAAAGGCTTGATTTGAGTTTTAATACAGTCCGTAGGGGCGACAGTGCAAGAATGTTCCATTCAGCTGCGGTAGCCCCTACCTGTTATATACCGCAAAATACACTTTAAATACCCTCAAAGCCCCCTTTTATAAGGACTTTTTTGGCATTCGGATTATCATTATTACCAAATACAAACCCGCGTTTTTGTGCAATCCGTCACCACTTTAAATTGCTAAAAAGTTTTGATAAAAATAGTCAAAAATTTCTTGACAAAAACATGCTTTTATAGTAAAATGTATAGCAAGTTATTTAGCAAGTTTTCAAATGCGATGACGGAGAAACAAAGTCACATTTCTTCATTTCAGAGAGCTGCCGCTTGGTGCGAGGCAGTATGAAAAGGTGATATAACTCCTCTCCTTAGCAGTTGGCTGAACAGAATTCCAAAGTAGGCTAAACCGGGTTCTCCCGTTACAGAGAAAGGGCATTATCCGTGCCTTGCAAAGTGGATGAATTGTCTTCATCAAGTAGAGTGGTACCGCGGAGAATATATTTTAATAATCTTCGTCTCTTTTGTTTGAGCATTTATTTGTTCGGACAATGGAGATTTTTTATTTTTATATTGCTTAGATAAAAAGTCTCTTTAAAAAATTTAATTTTGAAAGGGATAAAAATGAACGGATATCAGAAATACGAAAAACAGTTTTTTCCCGCGCCCAATGCAAAGGCTGCGTGGATGAACAAAACATATATAGATAAAGCCCCTATCTGGTGCAGCGTAGACCTTCGCGACGGCAATCAGGCGCTCATCACTCCCATGAACCTTGAAGAAAAGCTTGAATTCTTCAAGCTCCTCGTTAAGATCGGCTTCAAGGAGATCGAGATCGGCTTTCCTGCGGCAAGCGAAACGGAATACGAATTCTGCCGCACTCTTATAGAAAACGATATGATCCCCGACGACGTGAGAATTCAGGTCCTCACTCAGTCAAGAGAACATATCATCGCAAAAACCTTTGAGGCGCTCCGCGGCGCAAAGAACGCCGTCGTTCACCTCTATAACTCCACCTCCGTTGCTCAGAGAGAGCAGGTCTTCAGAAAGAGCAAGGAGGAGATCATCGAGATCGCTAAGTTCGGAGCAAAGCTCTGTAAGGAATATAAGGCGAAAACTCCCGGAAACTTTATGTTTGAGTATTCCCCCGAAAGTTTTACAGGCACAGAACCCGAATTCGCAGTTGAGATATGCAACGAGGTCATTGATATCTGGCAGCCCACCGCTGACGATAAGGTCATCATAAACCTCCCCGTTACAGTTTCTCATTCAATGCCTCACGTTTACGCAAATCAGGTTGAATATATGTCAAACAACCTGAACTGCAGAGAAAACGTTATAATCTCCCTCCATCCTCATAACGACCGCGGATGCGCTGTGGCAGACAGCGAAATGGGACTTCTTGCCGGCGGCGACAGAATCGAAGGAACTCTGTTCGGTAACGGCGAGCGAACAGGTAACGTTGATATCATCACTCTCGCAATGAATATGTATTCTCAGGGCGTTGACCCCGAGCTTGATTTCTCAAATATCCCCGAGATATGCGAGGTCTACGAAAAGGTCACAAGAATGCGAGTCTACGAGCGCCAGCCCTATAGCGGACAGCTTGTTTTCGCAGCATTCAGCGGCTCTCATCAGGACGCTATCGCAAAGGGTATGAAGTTCAGAGAAGAAAAGAACTCAAAAATCTGGAACGTGCCCTACCTCCCCATCGACCCCACAGACGTTGGCAGAGTTTACGAGGCGGACGTTATCCGCATCAACTCTCAGTCCGGCAAGGGCGGAATCGGATACCTGCTTGAAAAGGCATACTCCCTCTCCCTTCCTAAGAAGATGCGCGAGGTATTCGGATATAAGGTCAAGAGCATTTCCGACCACGCTCATAAGGAGCTTATGCCCGTTGAGGTCTACGATATCTTTATGAACGAATACGTGAACATCGATTCTCTCCTCACAGTGAATGAGGCGCATTACACTCAGCTTGAGGGCGGAATCCAGGCAAAGATCTCCCTCACGTATAAAGGCGAAGCAAAAACAGTTGTTGCCGAGGGTAACGGACGACTTGACGCCGTTTCCAATGCTATCCTTCAGGTGGTTGGCAATATCTACACACTTGATTCCTATACTCAGCATGCACTCGAGGACGCAACAACATCTCAGGCAGCATCATACGTCAGCATAAAGAACGTTGACGGCGAGCTCTTCTGGGGCGTTGGTATCAACCGAGATATTATCGTTTCTTCTGTTAAGGCGCTGGTCAGCGCAGTTAACAGACTGATTGAAAAAAGATATAAATAAACACAAACCTAAAAGGAAGTTTTTTAGCAAATGAAATTAACCGGTTCACAGATCATTATCGAAACCTTGATCGAGCAGGGATGCGACACAGTTTTTGGCTATCCCGGCGGTCAGGTCCTTAATATTTATGACGAGCTGTATAAAAACAGCGATCGCCTTCGCCACGTACTTACAGCGCACGAGCAGGGCGCATCCCACGCGGCAGACGGATATTTCAGAGCAACAGGCAAGGTTGGCGTTTGCATCGCAACCTCCGGCCCCGGCGCAACAAACCTTGTAACAGGTATTGCAACGGCAATGCTCGACTCCGTTCCCATGGTTGCTATCACAGGCAACGTTCCCTGCAGCCTTATCGGTAAAGACTCCTTCCAGGAGATCGACATCACCGGCGTTACACTCCCTATTACAAAGCATAACTACTTTGTTAACGACGTAACTCAGCTGGCAGACGTTATCCGCGAGGCATTCCGCATTGCAAAGTCCGGCCGTCCCGGCCCCGTCCTCATTGATATTCCCAAGGACGTTCAGATTGCTACCTGCGACTTTGAAAACAAGGCAGTTGAGCCTCCCTTTGAAAATAAGATCGCTGACGAGGAGTCCATCGAAGCGGCAGTTGAGCTTATCAATAAGAGCCAGAGACCTTATATCTACCTTGGCGGCGGCGCAATTGGCGCTTGCAAGACAGACGATATCATCGCATTCGCAGAAAAGATCGACGCTGTTATCGGATGCACTCTGATGGGCCTCTCCGCAGTTCCCACAGATAACCCCAGATTCCTCGGAATGCAGGGTATGCACGGACACTACGCTTCCTCCATGGCGCAGAACAAGGCCGACCTTATTATCGGCATCGGCGTTCGCTTCAGCGACAGAGCAACAGGAAATACAGCTAAATACGCTAAAAAGGCAAATATCATCCATCTGGACGTTGACTTTGCCGAGATCAATAAAAATATCCCCGCACAGGTTGGTATCTACGGAGACGTCAAGGATGCCTTCGCAAGAATCATAGCTAAGTGCGAAAAGAAGGAACATCCCGATTGGATCAAAACGGTTGGCGAGTTCGTAGCAAAGGAAGAATCCAGATACTACACAACTCCCAAGCTCACTCCCAAAAACCTTATCGATACTATCAACGATACGGTTTCCAACGACACTGTCATCGCAACAGACGTTGGTCAGCATCAGATGTGGGCAGCTCAGTACTGCAACTTCAGAGAGCCCCGTAAATTTGTTTCAAGCGGCGGTCTCGGAACAATGGGCTTCGGCCTCGGCGCTGCCATCGGCGCAGCAGTGGGTAGCCAGTGCAAAACAGTTCTTATCACAGGCGACGGAAGCTTCGGCATGAACTTAAACGAAATGGCAACAGCCGTTTCCACAGGCGCTCCCGTTACTATCGTTCTTTTCAACAACGGCGTTCTCGGTATGGTTCGCCAGTGGCAGACGCTTTTCTTCAACAAGCACTACTCCAATACGACGCTTGAAAGAAAAACAGATTTCTGCAAGCTTGCAGAAGCCTTCGGCGCTAAGGCCTTCAAGGCAGAAAACCTTGCTGAATTTGAGGTTGCCTTCAAGGAAGCTTACGCTATCGACGGCCCCACTCTTATTGATTGCACAATTGACGAGGACGAATTCGTTCTTCCCATGCTTCCTCCCGGAGGCGCAATCGACGATATGATCGTAGGATTGGAGGAATTGCAGAAATGAGCAAGAAAAATCAGTTTACAATAGCGGTTTACGTTGAAAATAAATTCGGTGTTCTTACACGAGTTACAAGTATGTTCACACGACGCGGCTTCAATATCGACTGCCTCACCGTTGGCGAAACAGAAAGTCCCGAATATTCAAGAATCACTATTACAATGAGCGGCGACGGCTACGCTAAAACTCAGATGATCAATCAGCTTCGTAAGCTTTTCAACGTTAAAAAGGTTGAGGAGCTGGAGCCCGAAACGTCAGTTAACCGCGAGCTCGCTCTTATTAAGGTTAAAAACGATCCCGCAACAAGACAGGAAATTATGTCTGCCGTGAGCATCTTCCGCTCAAGCATCATCGACTATTCACCTGCTGCTCTCTGTATCGAGATCACAGGCGACCCCTCAAAGATAGACGCGTTCATCGAAATTATGAAGCCCTTTGAGATCATTGAAATGTGCCGCACAGGTATTCTCGCAATCGAGCGCGGCGCAGGAAGCTTACTTAATAAATAATTTTTGAACTTTAACTTATACTTTTTTACATATCTAAGGAGATTTAAAACAATGGCAAAGATTTATTATCAGCAGGATTGCGATCTTAACAGACTCAGCGGCAAGACAGTTGCTATCATCGGTTACGGCTCTCAGGGCCACGCTCACGCACTCAACCTCAAGGATTCCGGCGTTAACGTTATCGTTGGTCTCTACGAGGGCTCCAAGAGCTGGGCAAAGGCTGAAAGCCAGGGCGTTAAGGTTATGACAAGCGCAGAGGCAGCTAAGGCAGCTGACGTTATCATGATCCTCATCAACGACGAAAAGCAGGCTAAGCTCTATAAGGAATCCATCGAGCCCAACCTCACAGAGGGCAAGACTCTTGCATTCGCACACGGCTTCAATATCCACTACGGCTGTATCAAGCCCCCCAAGAACGTAAACGTTATCATGGTTGCTCCTAAGGGCCCCGGACACACAGTTAGAAGCGAATATCAGGTTGGTAAGGGCGTTCCTTGTCTCATCGCAGTTCATCAGGACGCTACAGGCGATGCTCTTGAGATCGGTCTCGCATACGCAGCAGGTATCGGCGGCGCTCGCGCAGGCGTTCTTGAAACAAACTTCCGCACAGAAACAGAAACAGACCTCTTCGGTGAGCAGGCAGTTCTCTGCGGCGGCGTTTGCGCTCTGATGCAGGCAGGCTTCGAAACACTCGTTGAAGCAGGCTACGACCCCAGAAACGCATACTTTGAATGTATCCACGAAATGAAGCTCATCGTAGACCTTATCTACCAGAGCGGTTTTGAGGGTATGAGATACTCCATCTCCAACACAGCTGAATACGGTGACTACATCACAGGTCCCAAGATCATCACAGAAGATACAAAGAAGGCAATGAAGAAGGTTCTCTCCGATATCCAGGACGGAACATTCGCAAAGGACTTCCTGCTTGATATGTCTGATGCAGGCAGCCAGGTTCACTTCAATGCTATGAGAAAGATCGCAGCAGAACATCCCGCAGAGGTTGTTGGTAAGGACATTCGTAAGCTCTACAGCTGGAGCGACGAGGATAAGCTCATCAACAACTAATACAGTTAATTTGTTTTTAGTGGCGGCTTGCTCTCAAGCCGCCACTGCGTTATTTTATATCCTTTTCCACACAACGGAGGAATCCCAATGATCAAGGACACAATTGTAAACGGTTTTAATAATGCACCCCACCGTTCACTTTATCACGCGCTGGGTCTTACAGAGGAAGAATTAGAGCGTCCTCTTATCGGTATCGTTAGCTCACATAACGAGATCGTTCCCGGCCATATGAATCTGGATAAGATCACAGAAGCAGTTAAGCTTGGCGTTGCAATGGCAGGCGGTACACCTATCGTTTTCCCCGCTATCGCAGTTTGCGACGGTATCGCAATGGGCCATACAGGTATGAAATACTCCCTCGTTACCCGCGACCTTATTGCCGACTCAACTGAATCTATGGCTCTCGCCCACGGCTTTGACGGACTTGTTATGGTCCCCAACTGCGACAAGAACGTCCCCGGACTTCTTATGGCAGCAGCAAGACTTAATATCCCCACAATCTTCGTTTCCGGCGGCCCTATGCTTGCAGGACGAGTTGAGGGAAAGAAAACAAGCCTTTCAAGTATGTTTGAAGCGGTTGGCGCATATTCTGCAGGCAAGATCGACGAAGAAAAGCTTCGCGAATACGAATTAAAGACCTGCCCCACATGCGGCTCCTGCTCCGGTATGTACACAGCAAACTCTATGAACTGCCTCACAGAGGTTCTCGGTATGGGACTTCGCGGCAACGGCACTATCCCTGCAGTTTATTCCGCAAGAATCGAGCTTGCTAAGCACGCAGGTATGCAGATCATGGAGCTTGTTAAGAAGAATATCCGTCCCCTTGATATTATGACAAGCGACGCCTTCCATAACGCGCTCACAGCGGATATGGCTCTCGGCTGCTCCACAAACAGTATGCTCCACCTGCCCGCAATCGCAAACGAATGCGGAGTTGATTTCAACCTCGATCTTGCAAACGAGATCAGCGAAAAAACTCCCAACCTTTGCCATCTTGCTCCCGCAGGACGTACATATATGGAAGACTTAAACGAGGCAGGCGGCGTTTACGCTGTACTTGCCGAGCTTAACAAGCTTGGTCTTCTTAAAACAAACGCTCTTACCTGCACAGGTAAGACTGTTGGTGAAAACATCGCCGACGCCCGCAACCTTGACCCCGAAACTATCAGAACGGTTGATAACCCCTATAGCAAAACAGGCGGCATCGCAGTTCTCCGCGGTAACCTCGCTCCCGACGGATGCGTTGTTAAGAGAGCGGCTGTTGCTCCCGAAATGCTTTGCCACGAGGGCCCTGCAAAGGTATTTGAAAGCGAAGAGGAATGCATCAAGGCTATCTACGCAGGCGAGATCAAGGCGGGCGACGTTGTTGTTATCCGCTACGAGGGTCCCGCAGGCGGCCCCGGTATGAGAGAAATGCTCTCTCCCACATCCGCTATCGCAGGTATGGGCCTTGATCGCGAGGTTGCCCTTATTACAGACGGACGCTTCTCAGGCGCAACACGCGGCGCATCTATCGGCCACGTTTCCCCCGAGGCTGTTCGCGGCGGTCTTATCGCTTACGTTAAGAACGGCGACATCATCTCAATCAATATTCCCGAATATAAGATCCACCTCAACGTTTCCGATGAGGAGATCGAGGCGAGAAAGGCCGAAATGCCTATCAAGCAGAAGGAAAACCTCTCCGGCTACCTTAAGAGATATTCCAAGATGGTTTCCTCCGCTGATAAGGGCGCGATTATAAATATTAAGTGATAAGATATAAGAGATAAGTGAGAAGTTAAGGAAGCTTTCCGCTAAAGCGGAAAGCAACCTTCATTATTCATTATTCACTTTTCACTATTCACTCTCCGAAGGAGCTTATTATGGCAATGACAATGACACAGAAAATACTTGCGGCACACGCAGGAATGGACAAGGTTGAAGCAGGTGAATTGATCCTTGTAAACCTTGACCGCGTGCTTGGCAACGATATCACGTCTCCCGTTGCTATCCGCGAGTTTAATAATATGGGCGCAACCGAGGTCTACGACAAGGAAAAGGTTACTATGGTTATGGACCACTTCGCTCCCAATAAGGATATCAAGGCAGCTATCCAGTGCAAAATGTGCCGCGATTTCTGCCGCGAAAAAGAAGTCGTTAACTTCTACGACGTTGGCGATATGGGCATCGAGCACGCTCTGCTCCCCGAAAAGGGACTTGTTGTTTCAGGCGACGTTGTTATCGGCGCTGACTCTCACACCTGTACTTACGGTGCGCTTGGCGCATTCTCCACAGGCGTAGGAAGCACAGATATGGCTTGCGGTATGGCAATCGGTAAGGCTTGGTTCAAGGTTCCCTCCGCTATCAAGTTTAACCTGACAGGAAAGCTTAACCCTCACATCTCAGGCAAGGACGTTATACTCCATATCATCGGCAAGATCGGCGTTGACGGCGCGCTCTACCGCTCTATGGAATTCTGTGGCGAGGGAGTCTCCGAGCTTTCTGTCACAGACAGACTTACAATTTGTAACATGGCGATCGAGGCAGGCGCAAAGAACGGTATTTTCCCCGTTGACGAAAAGACACTTGAATACGTTAAGGCTCACTCCGACCGCGAGCCTGTGATCTATACAGCTGACGAGGACGCAGAATACGACGAGGTTTACAATATTGACCTCTCCGCCATCCGCCACACAGTTGCATTCCCCCACCTGCCCGAAAACACAAAAACAACTGACGAGATCGACGAGGTTAAGATCGATCAGGTAGTTATCGGCTCCTGCACAAACGGCTACTACGAAAACATTAAGGAAGCGGCTGATATCATAAGAGGCCATAAGGTTCACCGCGACGTTCGCTGCATCGTTATCCCCGCAACTCAGGAGATATACCTCCGCGCAATGAGAGAGGGTCTCCTTGCAGACTTTATCGAAGCAGGATGCGCAGTTTCAACTCCCACCTGCGGACCCTGCCTTGGCGGACATATGGGTATCCTTGCTCCCGGAGAAAGAGCTGTTGCAACAACAAACCGTAACTTCGTCGGAAGAATGGGTGATCCCACATCTGAAGTATACCTTGCATCCCCCGCCGTGGCTGCTGCAAGTGCTGTGCTTGGCAGGATCGCTTCCCCCGAAGAGCTTTAATGAAAGGACGGTTTGAAAAGTGAAATTTGACGGAAAAGTTATCAAATACGGCGACGACGTTGATACCGACGTTATCATCCCCGCAAGATATCTCAATACAATCGATAAAAAAGAGCTTGCTTCACATTGTATGGAAGACCTTGACCGCTCCTTCCAGGAAAGAGTTAAGGAATGCTCAATAATCGTTGCAGGTAAAAACTTCGGCTGCGGCTCCTCAAGAGAGCACGCGCCCCTTGCAATCAAGGAAAGCGGAGTTCAGCTGGTTATCGCAAAGAGCTTCGCAAGAATCTTCTACCGCAACTCCATCAATATCGGCCTTGCAATCTTTGAATGCCCCGAGGCAGCCGAAAAGATCAGTGACGGCGACGTGGTTAAGGCTGATGCTGATACAGGTATCATCACTAACGTTACTACAGGCGAAACCTTCCAGACAAAGCCCTTCCCCGAATTTATCGGTAAGATTATTGCCGGCGGCGGACTTGTTGAGTCTATTAAAAACGGAAGTATTAAGTAAAGATATTTCAGGAGGAACCTTTTAAGGAAAGGTTCCTCCCGAACCCACCTCCAAACCTTTTCAAATAGGGATAAAAATTATAGTTATCCTTTTGTTCGAAAAGGTTTGAAGAGAGCTCGAGAGAAACTTTCCTTAAAAGTTTCTCTCGTAAATAAAGGAGAAACAAAAATGGAAATGAATATAGCTTTGCTCCGCGGCGACGGAATCGGTCCCGAGATCGTTGACTCCGCGGTTGAAGTTCTCAAAAAGATCGGCGAAAAATATAACCACACGTTTAATTTTACCCCCTATCTTATAGGCGGTAGCGCAATTGATGCCTGCGGCGAGCCTCTGCCCCGCGAAACTGTTGAAGGATGCCTTGCGTCCGA
>JAZQVW010000058.1:0-3155 GCA_045632025.1 Candidatus Avispirillum sp.
TATGATAAATTATCGTTTAGCATTCTTAGCCTTCTCCTGCGGGAGAAGGGGGACCACGAAGTGGTGAATGAGGAGTCTAGGCTTAGATTATGCGGAATTTGATAACGGTAGGGGAGGTTGCCCTCGACGTCCCGCATTCAACACAATAATAAATTTTATGTTTTGTTAATGTATGTTGACCTTTGGGCACGGCGGGAGTAAACCCCCGCCCTACGGGTTCTAACTATCGTGCAGCGAAGCCCAGACGCCTCATCCACCACTACGCGGTCCCCCTTCCCCCCGGGGAAGGCTAAAGATTTCGCACTCTGCGGAGTGCGACCAAGGGGTACCCCCCTTGGAATCCCGGTGGGCATTAGGTGTTCCGTTCGCTGCGGCGAACGTCTTAGGGCGCTGCCCTAATAACCCGCGAACTTTTTTAAAAAAGTTCGATAAAAACGCGCGTTTAGTTCAGCTATAAATAAAAAATACCCCCTTCGCGTTTTCGGGAGGGGGCGCGGGGGAGGGTGCTTTATAAAAAGCACCCTCCCCCTAAAAAATCACTTAAGTGTTGCCACGAACTTTTCCATTCTCTTAACTGCTTCCTTAAGATGCTCAAGGGAATAAGCATAGGAGAGGCGGGCATAGCCCTCGCCGCACTGGCCGAATGCGTTTCCGGGCACGATAGCAACCTGCTGCTCCTCAAGGAGTCGCTCGCAGAATTCTTCGCTGCTAAGTCCGTAATGTCCCACCTGCATAAACACGTAGAACGCGCCCTCGGGCTTAGGGCAGGGGAGGCCGATGTCGTTAAGCGCTTTTACAAGATACTTACGGCGGCGGTCGTACTCCTCCTTCATCATTTCAATATCGGCATCTCCGTTGCGAAGCGCCTCTGTTGCGGCATACTGGCTCACGGTGGGAGCGCACATAACGCCGTACTGATGAATTTTAAACATTGCGTCTGTAATAGCCTCGGGCGCGGCAGAGTAACCAAGTCTCCATCCCGTCATAGCATATGCCTTTGAGAAGCCGTTTACAACAACGGTTCTCTCCTTCATACCGGGGAGAGTTGCAATAGAGCAATGCTTTTTGCCGTAGGTCAGCTCGGCGTAAATTTCGTCAGAGAGAACTACTGCGTTTGTTTCACGGATAACCTCGCAAAGCGCCTCGAGCTCCTCTTTTTCAAGGATAACGCCCGTGGGGTTTGAGGGGTAGGGCAGGATAATAAGCTTTGTACGCTCTGTGATAGCCGCCTTTAGCTTTTCGGGAGTCAGCTTAAAATTATCCTCTGCGCTGCATTCAATAACAACGGCTTTACCGCCTGCCATCTGCACAAGGGGCTCGTAGCAAACGAATGCGGGAACGGGGATGATGACCTCGTCGCCCTCGTCAACGGTCGCTCTGATAGCAAGGTCGATTGCCTCGCTTGCGCCAACAGTTACAAGCAGCTCTGTTTCGGGGTTATAGCTAAGGTCAAAGCGGCGCTCCATATATGCGGCAAGCTCGCGTCTCATTTCGGGAGTTCCGCGGTTTGAGGTGTAGAAGGTGTGGCCGTCGGCAATACTGTCAATGCCCGCATCGCGAATATGCCAAGGAGTTGCGAAGTCGGGCTGGCCAACGGTCAGGGAAATAACGCCCTTTCTGCCTTCAAGCATATCAAAAAACTTTCTGATGCCTGAGGGCTTTAGGTCGCGTGCTTTACCTGAAAGAGCTTTGGAATAATCTATCATCAGTTGCAATTCTCTCTTTCGTCAAGAAGCTGACTGCGATGGATTATACCCTTGGACTTATATTTCTTCAGCACGAAATGAGTTGAAGTGGAAACAACGCCGTCGATGGGCGCAAGCTTGCGCGCAACGAAATATGCGATCTCCTTCATTGTGCTTCCTTCGATTGTTACGAGAAGGTCGTATCCTGAGGAGGACATAAGATAAAGGCTCTTAACCTCGGGATAGCGATAGATATTTTCAGCGATGCGGTCAAATCCGCGGTCGGGCTGTGGGTTGACCTTCAGCTCAATGAATGCGGAAACGTGCTCGCCCTCTGTTTTATCGTAATCAATGATCGCCTGGCAGCCTAGAAGAACGCCGTCTTCCTTATAGCCGTTTATCTTTTCTTCTATTTCTTCCTCTGTCATATCAAGCATTGCCGCCATATCCTTTGTGGAATAGAGGCAGTTCTTGGAAAGCAGATCAAGTATGGGTTCCATAATTTTCTCCTATATAAGCGTAGTTTTTCGGCAGCCTTTATTTCTGGCTGTCAATATAAGCCTGCAGAATAAGAGTTGCGGAAAGCTCGTCAACGTTATCCTTGCGCTTCTTGCCGCGAACGTTCAGTTCAGACAGAATATTGTGGGCATTAACGGTCGTCAGTCTTTCATCGTAAAGCACGACGGGGATGTTAGCCATTTCCTCAAGCATAGCGGCAAATGCTCTGCATTTTTCGCTTCTGGGGCCCTCTGTGCCGTTCATATTAAGGGGGTTGCCAACAACGATAAGCTCTGCCTTTTTGGACACAGCCGCATCAGCCACAGCCTGAGCAGTTTTCTTCATTCCCTCTGCTCTGACGCATCCTGCGCCGAAAGCAAATGTTCCTGCGTTGGTGGCAAGGCCTGTTCTTGCGTCACCGTAGTCAACACCGAGTAAGATCTTTGTCATTTATATAATTATCCTTCGTTTTTCATAAATTTTGAGAATTCCTTAACCTCTGCAAGGGTGGGGATGGAGGTGTATGCGCCCTCTCTTGTAACGGAAAGCGCCGCCGCAAGGTTTGCAAAGCGGGTTGCCTCAAGAATATCGCCCTTTTTCAGATATGCATAGGTAAGAGCCGCTGTAAAGATATCGCCTGCGGCAGTTGAGTCAACGGAGTTAACTCTGTAGCCCTGAACGATATGATAGAATTTGCCGTCGTAAACGAAAGCTCCGCGGCGGCCAAGCTTCAGCACCACGTATTTGATCTCAACCATAGAGCAAAGGCGGATGCACGCCTTAAGGCAATTTTCAATGGAATCGGGATAGATTCCCGTCAGCGCCTCGCACTCAGTTTCGTTGGGGGAGAGGATCTCAACTCGCTTAAGCTTTTCAAGCTGAACCGCGTCGGAAACGGGGCCCGCGTCAACGAAGAGGGGGATGCTCTGCTTATAAGCATAATCCGCCGCCACAGCAACCGCCTCGAAGGGG
>JAZQVW010000059.1:0-18767 GCA_045632025.1 Candidatus Avispirillum sp.
CGACATTATGTATTTAGCAATGGGCGAAGAGACAGACTCTGAGTATCAGGTGATATTCCGCAGTTATACAGGCTCATTTGTATATTTTTATGTTGATAAATTAAGCGGAACTACACGATTGACAGAGTATGTCCCTGCTCTTGATATTGAAGAGGATGCAGGAACCATAAACCTGTACGATTATCTGAAAGCTGAGGAATAAGGCTTCCCTTAGGAAGGGAAGCTGTCACCGTCGGGGTTCCCCGAAACGAGCTTGGCGAGTTTTTTGGGGGCGCGGAGGGCGACTGATAAGATGTACAGAATAGATTTATGTTCGCTTCAATCAAATCTGCCAAAACGGAGAATTCAGATTTATCATTTACTTCTCATCCACCGCAAGCGATCCACCTTCCCTTCATAAGGGAAGGCTTACTACAATAACACAAAAAGCCGCCTGTTTGGGCGGCTTGATTTTTTGTTGGGGTGGATGTATAATTTAATTAGATATTAGTTTGATAAGCTTGAATTTGATAAATGGAGGATCTTAAAATGATTTGTTGGAAAGTATCTCACAAATATATGCTTGTAGACCATTTTGAGCGTAAAGATATTGGAATATATAGCTCTTTAGAGAATGCCGAAAATGCAATTAAGGTGCTAAAAACTAAAAACGGCTTTATTGATACTCCTGACGGTTTTAGAATAAAGAAAGTGTTCGTTCTGTTCAAACCTCGTCTTTTAGATAATACATATTGGGTAGACGGATTCGATACATATACATACTAATATTACCCAAAGGCATTAGCTACAAGTTCCTGAAATCCCAATTTACCAAACAAACCCGCACCTCGTTTGAGGTGCGGGTTTTTATTACAGACTTCTGATATTATTTTCTATCTGGTTGATAACCTCGCGAAAGGCTTCGTCGCTCTTCCCCGTCGGGTCGGGAAGCCCCCAGTTAGCATCAAAATCTCTGCCTATAAAGGGACAGCCTACGTCGCATCCCATTGAAATTGCAACGTCGGGAGAGGGAATCAAATTCAGGTTCAACAGAGTCATCGCCTTCACTTGGCTCACCGGATGGTGTCCTAAATCGGATGCTCAAAGCCTCTGTAGAGAGATGCTCTGTCAGTGATTGCCGAGCGTACGAGGCTCGGTGATATAACTGAGACATCCCTCAAGGTGAGTATAGCATAATCACAAATATATGTCAATATTCAAGCTCTGCAATATTATGAAACCACAATTTCAAGCTTATTATCTGCAATTGCGGAATTTATCGTTATCTCTGCTGTTCTTTCATCTTCGTTATAGACAAACGAATATCCTTCGCTTATATTTGAAGGACGGTCTATTCCCTTCAGCTTTACAGTTATATCGCGCTTCTGCGGTGCGTTCTCATAGCTGCCTGAGGGCTCAAGGCTGATTTTATGACAAGCATCCCGGCAGGAATACTTTACTACGGTTATTCTGTTTTCACCGCTCTTATAAGCCTCCGTTTCCCCATCATCCTCATAAAGGAAGGCTTCTCCATCCCTACCTGCAAAAATGTCAATAAAAAGCTCGGTATAGGGCTCTGAGGTCATTCTGTCTCGGTAAGGCTGAGTGACCATGGGATATCCTTCGCGAACAAACAGGGGGAAGGTTTCAAGTCCGTTTTTAACTGTTGCACAACCGCCGCTATAGCGCTTTCCCGTGAAGAGATCATACCAGACACCATCGGGAAGCCACACCTCTGTTTTGGCCGTTTTATCAGCCTCCATAGGCGTGCAAACAGGTGAGGCTATCATTCCGTCACCAAGGAAAAACTCCGTAGGATACTGATACGCTGCTTCATCCTCGGGACAGTCATAATAAATAGGACGGATAAACGGCAGGCTTTCCCTATAGCTTTTATATGCCGCAGAATAGAGATACGGTATCAGTCGGCTTCTCATATGGAACATATCTCGCATTGCGGAGCAATAGGGCTCGCCCCACGTCCAGGGTCTGCGGTCAAAGCCTTCAACTCCGTTCATATGAAGACGGAGAGATGCGCTGATAGCTCCAAACTGCACCCACCGGACGTAGTTTTCAGCCTGCCCGCCGGGAACAGGGTCAACAAATCCGCCTATATCGTGGCTCCACCAGAAGCATCCTGCATTTGCGGCGCTGACTGTCATTTTTATCTCAAAGGCAAGGGTTTCAAAGCTTGATACGGCATCTCCCGAGAAATATGCGGGGTGCTTATGGTCGCCAAATCCACCCCAACGGGAAAAGGATGCGCCGCGCTTCCCTTCTCTTTTTGAGTGCTCATAGTAAATGCGGTTGAGCCAGGAAAGATGGGGCGTATCCTTAATACCGTTGACCGTAGGATAGAGTCTATCCTGCTGCCAATCAAGCCACCAGAATTCAACACCCTGCTTTTCAATGGGATAAAGGGCATGGCTGAAAAACGCGTCCATATAGTCCCTATCTCCTGCATTGAAGCGGAAGTTCTTTATATTTCGATCAAGGTTTTCCTTTTCTCTTTGTGATTGGAGCTCTTCGTTAAGGGGCACCTTTTCCGTATACCCCTTTTCTTCAAGCTCTCGCATAAATTCAGGGTAATGCTCATCATGATCGCGAAGTCCGTCTGCAGGGTGGTCGTTCAAAACCACCTTTAAGCCTCTGCTCTTAAGCTCACCGAGAAGAGCGTCCGGATCAGGAATAAGCGTTCTATTCCACGTATATCCCGTCCACCCAAGGTTTTCGCCAGCGTGTCCGTAGCCGTAAAGAGCATAGGGCTCTCCTTCGTTATGTCCCCAATCCTGATAATGCCAATCCATATCCATAACCATTATATCAAGGGGAAAATCGTTTTTATCATATTCCTCGCAAAGAGAAATAAATTCTTCAGCACTGTATTTCCACCAGCGAGAATACCAGGAGCCCATAACGCATTTTCTCACAAGCTCCATCTTTCCGCAAACTGCGCTGAGATCGCGCAGAGCTGCTTTATAATCACTTCCGTAAGCGAAGAAGTAGAGGTCCACAAGATGATCGTCGCTTCTATTCTTTATCCATCCATCGCAGAGCACGGGCTTTCCCGAGTCGTCAATAACATACAAGCCATCACGGGATATAAGGCCGTCAGGAAGCTCTCTTTCGCCGTCAACTCCATCCATCGTAACAAGAGTGCCACCGAGATTATTTCGTAGCGCGTCACCATAGTGCCAAACGGCATCAACACCTGCCGTATGAACGTGGACTGACAGATTTTCGGCGGAAAACCTTTCGTGGCCATTATAAGTCAGCGTAAGCTTAGGCGTCTTTATGGTAACGATGTCATTCTGCTCTGTAACGTCTGCTTCTGCCGTATTTTCTCTGATAGCAAAAAGAGTGGGGTCATCTAAAAAACAAGCATTTTGAGCGTATTCCATACGGATGACTCCATCCGTAATGACAGTAAATCTTGCATTTTTGAAAATATATTCCATAGCGTCCTCCGTCTGTTTCTTTGAATTTAATGCATACCCATTTGCATAAAGTAATCAGCTTCGCTTCTTTACTGCCTTGTGCGGAGTTTGACCCATAATTTTGCGGTATATGCTTATAAAATACGATATACTGTTATATCCGCAGGCTATTGCAGCCTCGCTGACCGAGCATCCTGTTAATGAAAGCATTTGCTCTGCCTTGCTTATTCTTGTTCTATTCAGGTAATCCTTAAATGATGTTCCCGTTACGCGCTTAAAGCTTCTTGAAAAATAGCTATAGCTGACACCATATTTTTTTGCAAGCTCTTTTTCGTCCATATCCTCATAGTATCTTTCTTGAACGTGGTTCATAACCGAGTATATAAGCCTTGTTATCTGGTCGTTTGCAGACGGCTTGTCACAAGCGTCATCTCTGAGTATGCTGAGCAGCAGC
Organism: Candidatus Avispirillum sp.; assembly: GCA_045632025.1. Lineage (GTDB taxonomy): Bacteria > Bacillota > Clostridia > Oscillospirales > CAG-272 > Avispirillum. Next base: position 3,871 of record JAZQVW010000059.1, read on the forward strand.
TCCATTACCTTTAGCTTTATGGCAATTTCCGAGGCATAACGATTTTGCTCATATTCATTTATAAGCGCATCAAGCACATCCTTTATTTCGCTGTTTTCAAGCTCATCCTTGCGCCAAAGGTATTTATTTTCCTTTCGGTTGAGCGCAAAGCGCATTGCATATTGTGTTCCCGTATCACTTCTGGCAAAGTCTATAAAAAGCGATGGTGGGATCTTTATAACATAATAGCTGTTATGAGCGCTCTCGCCCGTTACTACGTAATGTATTGCGCCTGAACAAAAAAGTATAAGATCGCCTTCGTAAATTTCGCAGTTTGAATTATCAATGGTTACAGTATAGCTTCCCTCCTTAACGTAAAGGAGCTCAGCCGCGTTATGTATGTGCGCGCTACATGCCGTTGTATTACTTGGATCAGACTGCTTAAAGAATTCTACCTCATAGCCGAATTGCCTCGGCAGCTCTACCCTAATATCCTTTGTTTCCATATTTATTCCTATAGGACAAATTTTTTATATTTTTTGACAGTAATATTATAGCATATAGCGCTATTCTTGTCTATAATAGAATTAGCATTAAGCTCGTAAAAACAAATTATTTAAAATTTAGGAGGTATATGTAATGGACAGAATAGTAAACGTTGGTATCATCGGCTGCGGTGGTATCGCAAACGGCAAGCACATGCCCTCACTGGCAAACGTGCCTAACGTAAGAATGGTTGCGTTTTGTGATATTATTCCTTGGAAAGCAGAAAGAGCTAAGTCAATGTACGGCACACCCGACGCTAAGGTATACACAGACTATAAGGAGCTTTTGGCTGACAAGGATATTGAGGTAGTACACGTACTTACTCCCAACCGCGACCACGCGGATATCTCTATCGATGCTCTTTACGCAGGCAAGCACGTTATGTGCGAAAAGCCTATGGCTAAAACTGCTGCTGATGCAAGAAGAATGCTCGAAGCAGCAAAGGAAACAGGCAAAAAGCTGACAGTTGGATATCAGCACCGTTACAAGGCTGAGAGCATTTTTGCGAAGCAGTACATCGATGGCGGTGCTCTGGGTGAGATCTATTACGCAAACTGTCTCGCAACTCGTCGCAGAGGTACACCTAACTGGGGTGTGTTCCTTGATGTTGATGCACAGGGCGGCGGTCCTGTTATTGACATTGCTACTCATAGCCTTGACCTTACTCTTTATCTTATGAACAACTATGAGCCTGAAATGGTTGTAGGTAAAACTCACAAGAAGCTTGAGCATCCCGAGGCAGGAAACATCTGGGGCGACAGCGGTGTTAGCACAACTCCCCTTGAAGAATCTGCATGTGCGTTTATCCGTATGAAGAACGGCGCTACAATTATGCTTGAAACAAGCTGGGCACTCAACATCACAGATATTGCTGAAGAAGGCAGCTGTGTGCTTTGCGGTAGCCGCGAGGGACTTTCTCTTAAGAACAACGTTCTTAAGGTAAACAACGTAATATGCAATCGTCAGACAGAAACTACTGTTAATACTCAGGAGGGTGGCGTAGCATTCTACAGCGCACCTGCAGGATCTCCTCAGCAGATGGAGGCATCCAGCTGGATCAATGCTGTTATTAACGATACAGATCCCGTTGTTCTTCCCGAGCAGGCTCTTGTAGTTTCCGAGATCCTTGAAGCTATTTACGAATCATCTAAGACAGGAAAGCCGGTGTTCTTCGAATGAAGGTAGCAATTTACGGAGTTTGGCACGTACACGCTGCTGACTATATCAAGGTCGCCAGAGAGTTTGGCGAGGTGGTTGGCTTTTATGAGAAAAACGACTATTTCGCAAATAACTTTGCCGAAAGATTCAACGTTCACCGCTTTAACACTCCCGAGGAGCTTCTTGAAAGCGATGCAGAGGGTGTTATCGTTTGCTCTGCTACCTCTGATCATACAGAGGACATAATTAAGATCGCAAATGCAAAAAAGCATATCTTTACTGAAAAGGTTCTCGCTTTAACTGATGAGGACTGCGATAAAATTGAGAAAGCAGTTGAGGAAAATGGCGTTAAGTTCGTTATTTCACTTGTTCAGAAGTATATGGGCTCTCGTATAGCAGTAAAGAAAACAGCTTTTAGTGGAGAGATCGGAAAGGTTAACTATATGCGCTTCCGCAATTGCCACTCAGGAAGCACAGAGGAATGGCTCCCCGCGCACTTTTATAATGCAAAGGAATGCGGCGGCGGTGCTATGATCGACCTTGGTGCTCACGGAATGTATCTGGCTGAATGGATGTTTGGTATGCCCGTAAGTGCATGCTCTCAGTTCACAGTAAGCTGCGAGCTTGATTCTGCAAAGGCAAAGAATTCCGACAGAGTTGAGGACAATGCAGTTACCATTATGAGCTTTGAGAACGGCGTAATCGCAGTTAATGAAACAGGCTTTGTATCCAACTATTCTCCTATTACATTTGAGGTATTCGGAGAAAACGGTTACATTCGTATGATCGGAAACCGCGTTATCAAATGCACAGGAACTACTCTTGGAGCTGAGGTTGAGGTTGAAGTAGGCCCCGATGAACCTTCTCCTCTCAAGCAGTTTTTGACCGGCAACCAGCTTGACGGATGCGGTATTAAAGAAGCAAAGGCCCTTACACGTATGATGACAATGGCATACAAAAACAACTAAATATATAATGCAAAAAAGCGGAGAGCTACAAACTCTCCGCTTTGTTTTGCTTTTTGCAACAAAAAGCCACCTGCAAACGCAGATGGCTTTTTTATATCACTTTGAATTTTTATTATTCAGCGATTTCGCAGTACATGAAGTACTTGTATCCAAGGGGGTTAGAGAAGAAGCCCTCAACAGATTCGTCTACCATGTAGATGTCTGTGTAGTAGTAGAGAGGTGTGATAGCACCTGTGGACATAAGCATATCCTCAGCGATGTGCATGAGCTCATAGCGTGTTTCTGCATCTGTGCAAGCCTTGATCTCAGCGATGAGAACGTCATATGTCTGTGCCCATGTGCCGTCTTCTACCTTAACCTCGATGCCCTGTGCTGTAAGGTCGAGATCGTACATAGCGAGATCCTTGTGTGCGCCCTTACCGAACTGAACGTCGTTGTTACCGGAAACTGTTGTCCACATATCAAGGAAGCAGATCGGATCGTTATAGTCAGCAAGCCAACCGTTACGAGCTACTGTGTAACCGCCGTCCTTACGTGTGTTAAGGAATGTTGCCCATTCCTGGTTTTCAAGCTGCATGTTGATACCAACTGCTGCAAGTGCGCTCTGGAGGTATTCACCGATGAGCTTGTGTGCATCGGATGTGTTGTAGAGGTATGTGATTGTGGGGAAGTCTGTGAACTTTTCGCCGTCCCATGTGTAGTACTTCTTAAGTACGTCAAGAGCTGCATTGAAGTTGGATTCGATAGCATCCTTAGCTACGTCGTAGTAACCGTCGAATTCTTCGCTGTCGCCTGCTGTCTTATAGAACTCTGTACCGTCGGGATTTGTCATACCCATTGCTACGAAGGAGGAAGCGGGAACCTGACCAGCCTGGCCGATTTCTTCTACAATGTAGTTACGGTCATAGAGAAGGCCGATAGCGCTTCTGATCTCAGCCATAGCCTCTTCAGCTTCAACGCCTGTGAGTGTGCTTGTTGCGGGAAGGATATTCTGGTTTACGTTCCAGTTTACGTAGTATGTACCGATCTGACCAGCTACTACGAACTCTTCAGGATATGTATCCTTAAGGTTAGCGATTTCGTTTGTGGGAACGTCGTCGATAAGGAGCCATGCGCCGTTTTCGAAGTTAGCGAGCATGTTGTTGGAGTCATCAGAGAGATAGAACTCGATTGTGCCCATCTTTACGGATGCTGCATCGTGGTAGTTTTCATTCTTTTCAAGAACGATTACGGAGTTGTGCTCCCACTCTGCGATCTTGTATGCACCGTTACATACGTATGTGGAGGGATCTGTTGCCCAGTCTTCGTTCTTAACTACGTCTTCACGTACGGGGAAGTATGTGGGGAATGCAAGAAGCTCGTTCCAGTAGGAAACTGCGTTTGCAAGTGTAACTTCGATTGTCTTTGCGTCAACAGCCTTAACGTTGAGCTTTGCGTCGGGGTTAACGAAGTTATCTTCGTCATCTGTTTCCCAGATTTCAGCGTAGCCGTCAACTACCTCGAACATGTAGCCGTAGTCAGCAGAAAGAGCTGTGGAAGCTGCACGGTTCCATGCGAACACGAAGTCAGCTGCTGTTACGTCCTTACCGTCAGACCACTTAAGACCGTCCTTAAGTGTGTATGTGTAAGTAACTGTGCCGTCATCGTTTGCAACGCCTTCAACGAGCTCTTTAGCTGCGTCAGCTACGATAACGAGGTTGCCATCCTTATCCTGAGCCCATTTTGCAAGGCCGGAGAAGAGGTGGGATACCATTGTTGCGCCGTCAACTGCGGAGTTGAGGGCAGGGTCGATTGTGTCAGGCTCGGAAGCGAGACATACTGCCATAGATGTATCATTTACTTCTTCGTTCTTTACATCGTCGCCCTTATTATCATCGGCGGGAGCTTTATCACAAGCTGCAAAAGAAAGAAGCATGATACCTGCAAGGAGGAGTGCTAAAAACTTTTTCATGAGATTTTTATCCTTTCTCAAAATTAATTTCTTTTATTTTAAGCCCTTTAGCCAAGGCTTACAATACATTTTAATTGGCTTTATCAATATTATGACAAGCCACGAAATGTCCCTTTGAAACCTCTTTGAACTCAGGCATAGCTTCTGCGCACTCTGCTGTTGCATAACGGCAACGTGTGCGGAAGGGGCATCCTGAAGGAGCATTGAGGGGACTGGGGATATCGCCTGTGAGGGCGATACGCTGGTTCGCTCTTGCGATCTTAGGATCGGGAATCGGAACAGCTGAAAGCAGAGACTGAGAATAGGGATGGAGAGGTCTGTTATAGATCTCATCCGCATCCGCAAGCTCTACCAGCTTACCAAGGTACATAACTGCTATTCTATCGCTGATATGACGAACTACGAGAAGGTCATGTGCGATGAAGAGATAAGTAAGATCCTTCTTATCCTGAAGCTCATCAAACATATTGATAACCTGCGCCTGAATAGATACGTCAAGAGCTGATACAGGCTCGTCACAAACGATGAAATCAGGATCAAGAGCAAGAGATCTTGCAATTCCTATACGCTGACGCTGACCGCCGGAAATCTCGTGTGCATATCTTGATGCATGCTCGGAGTTAAGTCCAACCTCGGACATAAGCTCAAGAATTCGCTCTTCCCTTTCCTTCTTATCGTTATACATCTTGTGAACGTCAAGAGGCTCACCGATAATATCGGAAACTGTCATTCTGGGGTTGAGAGATGAATAGGGGTCCTGGAAAACCATTGTGGCCTTTTTACGGAACTCCTTAATATCTGCTTTGGTCTTTATAAGCTTTCCGTCATAATAGATCTCACCTGCTGTAGGCTTATAAAGATTAAGGATCGTTCTGCCTACTGTGGTCTTACCGCAACCGGATTCACCTACAAGTCCAAGGGTCTCTCCCTTTTTGATAGTGAAGGAAACATCGTCAACTGCCTTAAGGGGCTTTGTTTTGAATGCTCCAACGTTGATATTAAAATACTGCTTTAAGTTTTTAACCTCGATCAGCGGCTTTTCCATATGCTTATCTGACATTATTCATTACCGCCTTTCTCAGTTTCAAGCACAGGCTCAATTTCTCCTGCTTCCATAGCGCATTTTACGTTCATCCAGCATCTTGCGGCATGGTCCTCATTGATCTGCATAAAGGGGCCGGGATGCTTGATGCAAACCTTCATAGCTGCCTCGCATCTGGGAGCGAAGGGACAGCCCTCGGGCATATTAAGAAGGTCGATAGGAGTACCTGTGATGGGCTGAAGCTTCTTTCCCGCTGTATTCTGAGTGGGAATAGAACGCATAAGTCCCTTTGTATATTCATGGCGGGGATTATAGAATATCTCATCTGCTGTTCCCTGCTCACAAATTGATCCTGCGTACATTACGATAACCTCGTCACACATCTGTGCAACTACGCCAAGGTCGTGAGTGATCATGATGATAGCCATTCCAAGCTCATCCTGGAGTGACTTCATAAGCTCAAGGATCTGAGCCTGAATAGTTACGTCAAGCGCTGTTGTAGGCTCGTCTGCAATAAGGATATCGGGCTCGCATGCAAGCGCCATAGCGATCATAACTCTCTGACGCATACCGCCGGAAAGCTCATAAGGATACTGCTTCATACGCTTGAGAGGCTCGTTTACGTTAACAAGCTCAAGCATTTCGATAGCTCTTTCTCTTGCCTGCTTTCTGTTTCTGTCTGTATGGAGCGTAATTGCTTCCATAAGCTGATGGCCGATAGTATAAGTGGGATTAAGGCTTGTCATAGGGTCCTGGAAAATGATTGAGACCTTATTGCCTCGAACATTTTTCATAACCTTTTCGCCTGCGCCAACAAGCTCCTCACCGTCAAGCTTGATAGATCCGCCAACGATCTTACCTGTGCTGGCAAGGATCTGCATAATTGAATATGCTGTTACAGACTTACCTGAGCCGGATTCGCCAACGATTCCAAGCACCTTTCCTCTCTCAAGGAAGAAGGAAACTCCATTTACCGCTTTTACCTCACCTGCGGGTGTGAAGAAGGAGGTTCTTAAATCTTTTACTTCAAGAAGTGACATATTTTACCTCCTTAGTTCTTAAGCTTGGGGTCAAACGCATCGCGCAGACCGTCACCAAAGAGGTTGAGGGAAAGAACGATGAGAGAAATAACCACTGCGGGAATTACAAGAAGATGGGGATAGGATCTGATGCCGTTAAGAGCATCGGATGCAAGAGAGCCGAGAGAAGGCATAGGTGCATTTACACCGAGGCCAAGGAATGAAAGATAGCTCTCTGTGAAGATAGCACTGGGGATCTGAAGTGCTGTTGAAATTACGATTACGCTGATACAGTTGGGAAGAAGGTGCTTTCTGATGATCCAGCCGCCCTTTGCGCCTGTTGCCTGAGCGGAAAGCACGTATTCCTGCTCACGAAGTGAGAGGATCTGTCCGCGGATAAGGCGGGACATTGAAACCCAATAAAGAAGCGCAAATACAATGAAAAGGCTGATGATATTTGTTCCGACCTTTTCAAGCACTGTGCCTGAAATCACTGCTGTAAGCGCTGTGTTAAGAACTGCTGCAAGCAGAATTACCATAAGCATATCGGGAAGAGAGTAAATAATATCTACAACTCTCATGATTGCAAGGTCTACTTTTCCGCCGCAATAGCCTGCGATGGAACCGATGGTTACACCGATGATAAGAACGATGATACTTGCAAAGAATCCTACCATAAGTGAAATTCTTGTTCCGTATACAACTCGGATAAAGTAATCACGTCCTGCTGAGTCTGTTCCGAAGATGTGGGGGAAAACCTTTTCTCCTGCCTCAATTCTCTCCTGCTCTGTTTCTCCGTATTCGAAGGGAGCGAGGTTTTTGAAGGAAGCGTCAACGGGCTTACCGGGGGTGATACCAAGCTGCTGCTCATAGGAATAGGGCCATACCATAGGAAGAATGATAGAAGCCAGAGCAATGATAACTACGATAAAGAAGCTGATAGTTGCGATTTTATTCTTAAGAAGACGCTTAACTCCGTCCTTAAAGAAGGTTGAGGAGGGACGCATCTTGACCATATATTCTTTTTCTGCCTCTGTTGCAGGAATGAATGAATCCATATTAACGTGGAAGCTGAAGGGCATTTTCTTCATAATTGCAATTCCTCCTTTCCTTTATTCAAACTTGATTCTGGGGTCAACGACCTTATAAAGGATATCACTGACAAGGTTCATAACAACGATAAGAGTTGCGAGAACGATAGTTGTACCCATAATAAGAGGATAGTCACGACCTGTGATACTATTTACAAATGCGCGTCCGATACCGGGCACTGCAAAGATCTTTTCAACTACAAGAGAGCCTGTTACGATGTAAGCAAGCATAGGTCCGAAATATGTGATAACGGGGATAAGGGAATTCTTAAGTGCGTGACCGAAAATGATCTTCGCCTTAGAAACGCCCTTCGCCTTTGCTGTTCTGATATAGTCCTGACCGAGAACCTCAAGCATAGAGGAACGAGTGAGACGTGTGATATACGCCATAGGATAGAGCGCAAGAGTTATAATCGGAAGAATAAGGCCATCTGCTGTTGATCCGTTTGCGGGGAACCACTGAAGCTTTACTGCAAATACAAGAAGAAGCAGTGAGCCCATAATAAATGAAGGCATTGAAACGAATGCAGTTGTGATAACCATAATAACTCTGTCAACAAACTTATTTCTGTTAAGAGCTGCAATAGCACCAAAAACTATACCAACGCCAAGAGCAGAAAATGCTGCTGTCAGACCAAGCTCTGCGGAGATTTTCATACCGTCTGTAATAACGTCGATAACCTCACGGCCTCTCTGCTTAAGAGAAGGACCGAAATCAAACTTCAGCACAACGTCTCTGAGATATGTAGTATACTGTTCAAAAACAGGCTTATCAAGTCCGTATTTAGCCTCAAGTGCATTCATAGCAGCCTGAGAAATAGCCTTTTCTCCCAAGAAGGGGCCGCCGGGTACAAGGCGGGTTACAAAGAATGTTATTGTTATAACAACCCAAACCGTCAGCAAAGCAAGCATTATTCTCTTAAATATGTAAAGCAATGTTTTTGAGTTCATCAGATTTCGCCTATCCTTATCTATAATACTATTCAATTCACTTTTTATAAGTAAAGTGATAAATTCTTAAAAGCAATATACTTTATTTTACTACATTTCGTTTCTAAAAACAATATGAATTTGCAACAAAAAAATAGCAAAAATTGCACAATATTAACCAAAAAACCGAATTTGAGGTTCAAAAATGACATACAGCATCTATATAATTGCATTTTAAAAGCCACCGAAATCGATGGCTTTTCATTTATATTCTTACTATATTGGAGATTCTAAATCTGTTTTTGAATTTCTTTACGGTGCGAAGGTTAAACCACCATTCGCCGAAAATAAGCAGCGGCATCAAAGCCACGGCTATAACAGTAACCAAAACTCGTGACTCAAGAGTAACCGTCTTTTGATAGAACAAAAGCTGCATAAGAGGAAATTCTACTATTGATAAAATTAAAAGTGTCACAAGCATTCTCACCCAATTTGTCTTGATAAACCTCCAAATGCCGCCGTCAATGATCTCTTTTGCTTTTTTATAATCATCATAAAGGTCTGATTCATCAATGGGTGAAACGTTATCTACGTAAATATTATATTTGAAGTTCAATTCCCTATCGTCAATTGAAACAACTATATATTTATTCTTAATATAGAATGGGAAATACATAATATCTGTTTTGGGGCGCATCCAGCTTGCGCAAACAGCGTCATAAACAACTTTTGTGTTTACAACGATTCTTTTACGGTCCCCTTCCGTGGCAACGACTATTGTATAAGGATCGTCGTCAATTACAAGACGATATTCAAATGAATTTACCATAACTGTTTCCTTTTTAATATCACCAATCAATCTGAAAACTTTTCAAAAAGTTCCTTAAGCTCTTTGTTATCGCGGATAATACCTTCGCTTATAAACTTTTCTATTTCAACGCTGCCATCTTCAAAAAACTCAACCTCCCAGCGTTCACCGGGGACTGCAATTTTCACCATAATGCTGTGCCTTACCTTAGTCAACTCATAATGAATAGAATTTTCTTCTAAATCATTCAAAAAATCAATCAAGCCTTTAATCATAATTAAACCTCTATTCAATTTTTACACAAAGTGCTTATCTAAAATATTATTTAAATTTTTGGCAAATATTTTTCAGTTCATTATAGCAACGCTTTAATTCGCGTCTATGCTTTGATTCCATCCCAGTTAAATTCAAATACAATCTTGCAGTTACCATACCATTATCCGATTCTTCCATAGCCGCATATTCAATTAGAGGTAATCTATTTACAGAATCATCAAAGGGATACAGCACCCACTTTTCTGTTGTATTATCATCAAAGACGTATTTAAGTTCAACATTCAAATATGAAGGTTTAAAATACAAGCGGGTAACTTTCACGTTATTCTTTTCAAAAGAACACTCCAACTCACCCTTAAAAGGATATATAACATCACAACAATCATTATTCGTTAATAATGCTCTTAACGAAATTTCCTGATCAGATGAAATATAAAGCTCTATCTGATTACTAAACATTTCACCCCTCCAAAAAGTCTATCTAATGTCATTTTATCACTGACGCAACTACTTGTCAACACAGCCATTCTACACATAACAAAAAGCCACCGAGATCGGTGGCTTTTTATGTAATACAAAATTATTCGTACTTGAATACTTCGCCGCGGCGGAGAGCTTCTCTCTTAGCAGCCTTATCAGCAGCCTTTTCCATAGCCTTGATTGTCATCTTTTCAACTGCATGGTTGATATCTGCTGCAGCCTTATCTACGTCCGCACCGTATTCAACGCTGAAGTCTACAAGCTTTTCGCCTGCCTTTGTTTCAAGAACAAAGGAATAAACAGGAACTGTTCTGCCGTCTGCAAGTGTGAATGTGGATTCCTCGATGCGAGCTTCCTTTACATCCTCATAGTTAGCGGCGCCGCAGATCTCGTAGTTCACGCCTTCGGAATCGTCGATAATGGAGAAATGCTTACCATATACAACGATCTTTTCGCGGGAGAAATACAGCTGAGCAGCGTTATATTCGCTTGTTCTGTATTTATAGTCGGGACACTTCTTGCAAAGCACGCCTTCTGCACGATAATCAAATCCCTTAAGGAATACGGGCTTGATGATGGGGTTGAAATGTCTTTCATACACTTCGTGCCTGATCATTGCCTGCTCGGGAATATCCTTGATAACGCCTTCGATCTGGTTATCAATTTCGGATTCACCGGACTTTGTTCCGCTTGCAAATACTGCAACGCCTACACCTACAAGTGCGATTACAAGTCCGAAGGGGCGTGTCTGAGGAACTATCATAAGAATAAGACCGAAGAGAACGATGATAAGTCCAGCAACCAGCACGGGATTGATTCCCTTGGAAGTGAAATACTTCAGATTACGTTTGGTTTCCATAAAAATGACCTTTCCTTTCTTTTTGCCCCCTCGTCTTTTTCGGCCGACGAGACGAGCTCTTCTGCATTATATTATAACAGATAAACTTAACTTAGTCAACAACAACTGTCCAACCCATGGTATCTTCTGTTTTGCCCCACTGGATGGATGTGATAGAATCGTACAATTTCTGAGAAATTTCGCCGATCTCACCGTTGTTTATAACGATTTTCTCCTCGCCGTCCATATACTGACCAACGGGAGAGATTACTGCAGCTGTTCCTGTTCCGAAGGACTCCTGCAGCTTGCCTGCCTTATGTGCCTCGAAAATTTCATCAACTGCGATCTTTCTCTCTTCAACCTCGTATCCAAGGTGGCGGAGCATTTCGATACAGGATGCTCTTGTTACGCCGGGAAGGATATTTCCGTCTTCAAGAGAAGGTGTTACCGCTTTGCCGTCTATTACGAAGAACACGTTCATTGCGCCAACTTCGTCGATATACTTACGCTCAACTCCGTCAAGCCAGAGCACCTGCTCGCAGCCCATCTGAGCCGCCTTTACCTGACCTGAAAGGGATGCAGCATAGTTTCCGCCGCACTTTGCCATACCTGTGCCGCCCTTTACGCAACGGACGTAATCACGCTCAATATAAATTTTTACGGGATTTAAGCCGCCGGCATAGTATGAACCGACAGGTGACAGAATAATAATAAACAGATAGTTCTTTGCGGGATGAACTCCAAGCTGAGGTTCAGTTGCAATAATAAAGGGACGGATATAGAGAGAAGTTCCCTCGCTGTGAGGAATCCATTCCTTTTCATAGTTTACAAGAGTTTTGATCGCCTGCAAAGCGTCTTCTGCAGGAATTTCGGGAACGCACATTCTGCGACAGGTATTGTTCATTCGCTCGATATTCTTCTCGGGACGGAACAAACGGATCTTGCCATCTGCGCATCTATATGCTTTAAGACCTTCAAAAAGCTCCTGTCCGTAATGGAAAACCATTGCAGAGGGATCAAGTGCGATAGGTCCGTAAGGAACGATTCTGGCATCGTGCCAGCCCTGCCCTTCGTCATAATTCATAATGAACATATGGTCTGTGAAATAACGACCGAAGCCAAGTTCATTATCAGCGGGCTTTGTTTTGAGTGTTGCCGCAGGCTCAATTTTGATATTCAGCATATTAAGCCTTCTTTCTAAGAGTACATTACACTTAATTATACACACTTTCTCTTATCAAATCAACATTCTTTTCAACGATTTTATCAAAAATCAGCCCACTGAAAACTTTTTCTACATATTGACGAAATAACCCTCAAAAAACTGTACAAATTACTCATACAGTCTATTATTTAACAGAAAGGATATTTCTATGAAAAAGCTAATTTGCGCTCTTATTCTCTGCGCTCTTTGCGCAATGCCCGTTATGGCAGCCGACGATCCCATCCTATCCCCCGGTATTCTCGTTCTCTGCGAGGATGATCCCATGGTCACGTCAGGTCTGATCGGCGAGCCCGTTGCCTTCTCAAAGGACAGCTTCTGTCTTCACTCGGGAGTTGTTTATTACGACAAGATCACTATCACTGAAGCTCCCGACGAAAGCGAGGGTGTGCTTACTCTTGCCGGAGAGCCCCTTAAGGCAGGTGACACCGTCAGCTACGGAGACTCAGACAGGCTCGTTTTCTCTCCTGCCGCCGAGGTCACCTCAAGCTGCTTCTCCTTTTCGATTGACGATGGATACGTTTCAAAATGCAAAGTAAGGCTAGCAGAAGATTTTAATTATGAGCCGACAGCCTCTCCTGCCATGACCGCCATAGAGACCTTTTCGGGAACGGTATTTAAGGGGCATATGGTTGCAAGCGATCCCGAGGGGGATAAGCTGACTTATGAAATAACAAAATATCCCAAGGGAGATTTTACTTACAGCAGCAAAACAGGTAACTTTACTTACAAAGCGAGCGCCACGGGAAGCGACAGCTTTTCCTTCATCGTTAAGGACGACTGGGGAAATTATTCCGAGGTTGCAACGATCGATCTCTCAGTTTCCACCAACACCACGGGCATAAGCTTTATGGATATGAAAGAAAACGGCGCTTACACCGCGGCCGTCAATATGATAAGCGATGGCATTATGGATGCAACGGAGGCAAACGGCGAGGTTTTCTTTGAGCCCGACTCAAGCATTACCCGAGTTGATTTTCTCGTTACCGCTATGAAGGCACTTGGAGCAAAGGAGCTTCCCGAAATTGAGAAGACTGACTTTGCCGATGATGCCGATATACCGGACGACGCGAAAAATTACGTTCAAAGTGCTTTACAGCTCGGAATCATAAGCGGAACCAAAAACAGCGCGGGCGAGGCCTGCTTCGATCCTAACGCCGACATCACACGAGCTGAGGCTGCCACTGTTATAAACAACGTTCTCGGCTACTCTCCCTCATGCAGCTACAATTTTGAGGACGCCGTTCCCTCCTGGGCAGACACCTCCGTTTCTGCTATGTATGAGCTTGGCGCATTTACAACGGACAACGGCAGGATAAACGCCGACGCCACCATCACCAAGGCCGAGGCAGCACAAATGCTAAGCAGATTAAAAGAGCTGCTTTTCTGAATATAAATCAAATTAACGGAAACAATAATATTGCTTTATGCAATCAAAATACCAAGGAGAATAAAAATGGAAAAGAACAAGAATCAGGCTGAAAGCAAGCAGGCTATGTATAAGCGAGCTGATGACAAGGCTGAAAACAAAAGTGAAAACAGCGTTCCCAACAGAGCTCACACAGAGATGAAGAAGCAGAGCCAGAGCCAGAACAAGAAGAACAACACAAACTGCAGATAAGTCCCTTAAAGGAGCTGATTTGATCAGCTCCTTTCTCGTTTTTCATTAAATCTTCCTTTTCAACGATATAACGGCTTGATATTAGCCCCTCAACATGTTAATATATATGCAACACCATAGAAAGGATCGTTTTTATTAAAATGAAAAGACTTCATCTTTCTGCGCCCCTTCGCATAGCGATCAACCTTTTGATAACTCTTATCGTTGCGGGCCTTTATTTCTATATCAAGCTTCCTGCGCTAAACGTGAGAAGCATGGATCTTTGGTCCTTCATTATGCTGATGCTCATCATCTTCAGCTTTTTAAACCTGATAACTGCAGGTCTTGGCATAAACCGCTCCTCCTCTCCTCGCGATATTCTCAGAGGACTTTGGACAGCCTGCAAGGTTCCCGTAGTTATTCTGGCTGCCTTGATCGTATTCTGCCTTATTGGAAACATCTCCTCTGCCGTTATCTTCAATTCAAAGGCATACAGCAATCTTATCGATATTGAAGAAAGTGATTTCACTCAGGACATCAACGAGATCTCCTACGAGCAGATCCCTCAGCTTGACAAAAACTCTGCAAGCGTTCTTGCAAACCGCAAGCTTGGTGAGCTTCGCGATCTTGTAAGCCAGTTTGAGGTTGAGCCCGAGTCCGCTCAGATCAACTACAACGACCGCCCTGTCCGCGTTACTTATCTCAACTACGGCGACTTTTTCAAGTGGATCAAGAACACCAAAAACGGTATTCCCGCCTATATGGTTACAGATATGGTAACTCAGGAAGTTACCGTTGTTCGCACTGAAAGCGGCATTAAATACTCTCCCTCCGAATACTTCAACCGCAACATCACTCGCCACCTCCGCTTTGCATTCCCCACTCTTATGTTTGAGGACGTGAACTTTGAGATCGACGAGGACGGCATTCCCTATTTCGTTGCCTCCGTTATGACAAAGCGCATCGGTCTCTTCGGCGGACGCGATATC
>JAZQVW010000060.1:0-6464 GCA_045632025.1 Candidatus Avispirillum sp.
GCTATCTGCAGAGCGGCAGTATGCTTGCCGCTGCCCTCGGGTCCGTCAATGATATAGGCGTGAGAATGCTTGCCCATAAGAATGTCTTTGCCGCAAAGCTCTTTGATTGCATTATTTCCAAGGAGTCTGGGGAAAACGTTATTCATAAAAACTCCTTTCAAAAAAAATACACTACCACTTATTATATCAAATATATCTGTGATTGTCAAACAAAACATATATAAGAATATAGCCCTCAATATAACTTGTTTTGATTTTTAAAATACAGGGAAAATAATAATGCTTCCGAAAGTTATCAGAGGGTTGAAATGAAGGTATTCAAAACAAAAAATATTGGAGCAATTATCTTAACGGTCTTGTTTTTTGCTATGCTTTATGGTGCGTTTGGAATTTACACAATTGCGGAAAATATAGAGTATAATGCAGATGTATTTTTGGCATATCCAAATAAAGATCCCGAGGTGATAAAGTTCAACGAAAAGATCCAAAATGAGGCGAAAAAGGCGGCAAGATCCATATTAGACAGTGGCATAAATATTAAAGTATCCGATTTTTGCGGAAAAGAGGATATAATAGTGTGCTATACGAGAAACGTATATATGGAGCTTGACACATTTAGTATGCGTCCCGTCTATATGATTTATGAATGCGATGCAAAAAGAGCGAAATATTCAGTGGACAATTGCAGAGATATTGCGATCACTTTTACGTTTAGAAACATGCCTAAAACCTTGAAAGCGACAGAGGCTCGTATAGGTAATGAGTATGTTCAAAGCAATATGGCGAATTATAGTATAGAATTTGGCGGAAATGTTGTAAATGTAGCCGTCAGAATGGATACTGGAAGCGTTGTGTTTTATGAAGTTAGTGAAAAAATCCTGTGAATATATTAATTTAATGTATATTTAAGCTTATAGTGCTTGAAAAAAGCTGAAAGTATGGTATAATAGTTAAGATGGTTAAGTGTGCTAAAATAAAACGGAGGTCAGTTATGAAAATAGGTATTCTCGGATTCGGAGGTATGGGTAAAACTCATGCATATTCCATTGCAAATCTTAAATATTTTTATAGTCCCCTTGGCTTTGATGCCGAGGTAAAGGGCATCTGTACAAGAAATGTTTCAAGAGCCGAGGCTCTCTGTGCTCAGTATGGAGTTGGCAAGGCCTATGCAAATGAAGACGAGATGATAGCTGATCCTGAAATTGACGTTATCGATATATGCACTCCCAATATTGCCCATTATGACACTCTCAAAAAAGCAATTGCGGCAGGAAAGCATATCTATTGCGAAAAGCCTCTCTGTACAACGGCGGCTGAAGCGGCAGAGATAGCTCGCCTTGCAAAGGAAAAGGGAATTGTTAACGCGGTCGTATTTAATACCCGCTTTCTTCTTCCCGTGATCCGCGCAAAGGAGCTTGTAGAAGCAGGCAAAATAGGCGATGTTCTTTCCTTCAGAGGCGCATTTCTTCATAGCAGCTCAGCCGACCCCAATAAGCCTGCAGGCTGGAAACAGAATAAGGATATTTGCGGCGGAGGCGTTCTTTTCGACCTGGGATCTCATATAATCGATCTTATCTATTATCTTTGCGGTGAGTTTGAAGCGGTTTCCGGTATGTCTCAGATCGCATATAAAACAAGAGCCGGAATGGACGGCACAACTTGGGAAACAAATGCAGACGAGGCCTTTTATATGACAGCCCGTCTTAAGAGCGGTGCCTGCGGAACTATTTCCGTAGGTAAGATAATGCACGGCACAAACGACGATCATTCCTTTGAGATATACGGCACAAAGGGAAGCATCAAGTTTGATCTTATGGAGCCCAATTTCCTTTGGTTCTATGATGCAACTGCACCTGAGTGTGTGCGCGGATATACAAAGGTGGAGTGTTGCGGAAGATATCCTGCTCCCGGCGGAGTTTTCCCCGGAGTGAAGGCTCCCATCGGCTGGCTCAGAGGCCACGTTGGCAGTATGTATAATTTCCTTTCTGCCGTTGCAGAAAACAAAATGCCCGTTCCTTCTTTTGAGGATGCCGCTCATATACAGGCGGTTATGGAGTCAGCATATCGCTCTGCTGAAACAGGAAAGCTGGAGAACGTATGATAATAAACGGTTTAAAGGTTATCGGGGTTTGCGGCAGAAGCGGCTCAGGTAAGGGCCATGTCAGCCGAATGTTCTCACTTTTTGGTATCCCTTCGGTTGATACGGATGCCGTCTATAGAGATATAATTTCAGGCGGCGCGAGAACAGAATGCGTTGGTGAGCTTGTTTCGGCATTTGGATCCACTATCGTTGACGATGAAGGGAACCTGATCAAAAGAAAGCTGGCTAATATAGTTTTTGCCGAAGGCGCGGGCTCAAAGCTGCAAATGCTTAATCAGATAACACATAAATACATACTTGCAGAAACCCTGCGAATTCTTAACGAATATAAAAAGATGGGCAAAAAGGCGGCAATTATAGACGC
This sequence comes from Candidatus Avispirillum sp., assembly GCA_045632025.1. Classification (GTDB taxonomy): domain Bacteria; phylum Bacillota; class Clostridia; order Oscillospirales; family CAG-272; genus Avispirillum. Next base: position 2,466 of record JAZQVW010000060.1, read on the forward strand.
CCCCGTTCTTTTTGAAAGCGGGTTTGATTATTATTGTGATATCAAGCTTTGCGTAACGGCCCCTGATGAAATTCTCATTGAGAGAATCTGCAGCCGTGATAATATTCCCGAGTTTGAGGCAAAGCGCCGTTTGTCAACTCAAATGACGGCAGAGCGTCTTCGTGAGCTTTGCGACGGAGAGATAGTAAACGACGGCAAAGCAGATATAATTGCACAGATCAAGGAAATAATAGTTAGATTTGAGCTTGATAAATAGTTTCCGAAAGGAGAATTGATATGAGATATAAGGATGCGCTGAAGCGAAGCGTGGTTATAGTAGTCATATTAATATTGTCCGTCGTTTGCGGATTGCTGTTTGATTTCTTTTATGATAAATACGAGCGTAAGGCCTATCCGAAGGATTATGAGGAGTACGTTGAAAAATATGCATCTCAGTACGGTGTTCCGGAATACATAGTTTATGCGGTTATAAAAACCGAAAGCGACTATAATTCAGGCGCTGTGTCCGAGGCAGGAGCCGTAGGGCTTATGCAGATGGTTCCCGATACGTTCAACTGGCTCACAACACTTACAAAGGAAACTCTCGATAAGGGTATGCTGTACGATCCTGAAACGAATATAAAATACGGGACGTATTATCTCTCTTATCTGTATCTTAAATACGGAAGCTGGGACACGGTCTATGCCGCATATAACGCAGGCGAGGGCAACGTAGACGAGTGGCTTGGAGAGGCAGCTGACGCTGAAGGCGCAAAGAAGCTGACCGAGATTCCCTTTAAGGAAACGGAAAGCTACGTTAAAAAAGTAAACAAAGCGGCCGAAATCTATGACAGGCTGTATTATAAAGTATAAAATTTGGAGGTAATAAAATGGAAATGGAAAACAAAACAAAGGGCGAAATGCTTCGCGAGGAGCTTTTCTATACTAAGAAAAACGTTTTTGACGTAAGAAGTCTTGAGGAGCTTGACGAGGCAAGAGAATATGCTAAGGGATATGCAGAATATCTTGATAACTCCAAGACAGAAAGAGAAGCAGTAACAACAACTGTTAAGATGCTTCTTGAAAGAGGCTATACAGAGTATTCTCTCGGCGATAAGGTTGTTCCCGGCGGTAAGTACTACCTCAATAACCGCGGTAAGGAGATCTTTGCATTCAGAGTTGGTAGCGAAAGCCTTAACGAGGGTGTTCGCATCAGCGCGGCTCATATCGATAGCCCCCGTCTTGACCTTAAGCAGCACCCCCTCTTCGAGGATAGTGGCTTCGGTTATCTTAAGACACATTATTACGGCGGTATCAGAAAGTATCAGTGGCCCACGATCCAGCTTGCTCTCCACGGTGTTGTAACAAAGCGCGGCGGTGAAAACGTTGAGATCAATATCGGTGAAGAGCCCGGTGATCCCGTATTCGTTATTACAGACCTTCTTCCTCACCTCAGCGGCGATCAGAACAAGAAGCCCCTTGCAAGTGCATTTTCCGGCGAAGGCCTCAACCTTCTTGTTGGCTCCACACCTTTCTATGAAGAGGATGGCACAGTAACAAAGGTTGACGAAAAGGTTAAGCTCAATATTATGGCTATGCTCAACGAAAAGTACGGCATCGTTGAAAGCGATTTCGTATGCGCAGAGCTTTGTGCTGTTCCCGCAGGTAAGAGCGTAGACGTAGGTCTTGACAGATGGCTCCTCGGCGGCTATGGCCACGACGACAGAGTTTGTGCATATCCTGCACTCACAGCTCTCTTTGCAACAGACGACAGTGAGCATACAGTAATTTGTGTTCTCGCAGATAAGGAAGAAACAGGCAGTGACGGCCCCACAGGTATGCAGTGCTGGATCCTTTCCGACCTTATTGACGAGCTTTGTGCTGTAACAGGTGCAGACTCCTACGTTTGCCGCTCCAAGTCTATGTGCCTTTCTGCAGACGTTAGCGCGGCATTTGACCCCCTCTATCCTGAGGTTTATGAAAAGCGCAACTCTGCTATTGTAAACTGCGGTGTAGTTATGAATAAGTACACAGGTGGAGGCGGTAAGTATTCCACAAACGATGCATCATCTGAATTTGTTGGCACTATCCGCGATCTCTTCGGAGACGACGTTCTCTGGCAGACAGCAGAGCTCGGTAAGATCGACGTTGGCGGCGGCGGAACAGTTGCTAAGTACATATCCAACTGCAATATTGACACTGTTGACGTTGGCGTTCCCGTGCTTTCCATGCACGCTCCCTTCGAGGTTATCTCCAAGGGTGACCTTTACGAAACACATAAGGCCTTCGTTGCATTCTGCAAGTAAAAAGCCTTCCCTTGGGGGAAGGTGGCAGCCGAAGGCTGACGGATGAGGAGTCTGGGCTTATAAATATCTCAGATGTTTTCGACGTAAACGTTCATAATATCCTCTACAGGAGAATTTAATGTTAAATAAGTTAAAAGAAGTTAAAGAGAATTTCCTCTCTATAGAGGCGCGCCTTGCGCTTCCCGAAACTGCTTCCAATAATGATCTGTATAAAAAGCTTATGCGAGAGTATAAGCATCTTGCTCCCATTGTTGAAAAGTATGCTGAGTATGAAAAAACTCTGGCAGACGTTGAGGGAGCGAAGGAGATCATGGAAGAGGAAACGGATAGCGAGATGCGCGAAATGGCCGCTGAGGAATACTATAGCGGTAAGGACGAGCTTATTCGTATTGAGGAAGAATTAAAAATATTGCTTCTCCCTAAGGATCCCAACGATGATAAAAACGTTGTGGTTGAGATCCGTGCGGGTGCAGGCGGTGATGAGGCGGCGCTTTTTGCGGGCGTGCTTTATCGTATGTATTCTATGTATGCCGAGAGTAAACGCTGGAAGACAGAGCTTATTTCCGCAAATGAAACGGGACTTGGAGGCTTTCGTGAGATATCCTTTATGATAGATGGCGAGGGCGCATATTCCCGTCTTAAGTACGAGTCAGGCGTTCATAGAGTTCAGAGAGTTCCCGAAACGGAATCCTCCGGCAGAATCCATACGTCAACTGCAACAGTGGCAGTTCTTCCCGAAGCTGAGGACGTAGAGGTTGAGATCAATCAGAGCGATCTTGAGATCGAAACCTGTAAATCAAGCGGAGCAGGCGGCCAGCACATCAATAAAACCGAGTCTGCTATCAGAATTATCCATAAGCCTACAGGCATCGTTGTAGAATGTCAGGACGAGCGTAGTCAGCTTAAGAATAAGGATAAGGCAATGAAGCTGCTTCGTGCAAAGCTCTTTGATATGAAGCAGAGGGAGCAGGCGGATAAGATTGCAAGCGAGCGTCGTTCTCAGGTTGGAACGGGAGACAGAAGCGAGCGAATAAGAACATATAATTTCCGTGAAAACAGAGTTTCCGATCATAGAATCGGCCTCACTGTTTATACTCTTGATGCCTTTGTAAACGGCGATATCGAATCAATGATAGACGCTCTTGCAACTGCTGATACGGCAGAGAAGCTGAAGGGCGAATCAAACGCATAAAATTGTATATATGGGGCGGGGAAAGCCCGCCCTCATATTAAAGGTGAAAAAATTGAGAACAGAATTAGTAACCCCCTCCAAAGAGGTTTATGAAAAGGCGGGAGAGATATTACGCCGCGGCGGACTTGTTGCTTTCCCTACTGAAACTGTGTACGGCCTTGGTGGAAACGCCCTTGATCCCGATGCTGGAACGAAGATATTTGCGGCAAAGGGAAGACCAAGCGATAATCCCCTTATAGTTCATATTTCCTCCCCCGAGGACGCGGAGAAAATTGCATATACAAACGAGGCGTATTATAAGCTTGCAAAGGCCTTTATGCCGGGACCTCTTACAGTGGTGCTTCCCAAAAAGGACATCGTGCCCGATTCCGTAACAGGCGGAATAAAAACGGTAGCAGTCCGTTGTCCCGCACACGAGGTGGCAAGGGAGCTTATCCGCGTGTCAGGCGTGCCTATTGCGGCTCCCTCGGCAAATCTTTCCGGCTCACCCTCTCCCACAACGGCAGATTACGTTATGAGAGA
>JAZQVW010000061.1:0-3598 GCA_045632025.1 Candidatus Avispirillum sp.
TCCTGCAAAGCTCTGTTTCGCAGAGAATATGGAGCGAATGAAGCTTAACCATATCAGGTGAAAGAGACGCCACTGTTTTGGCCGATTCTATCATCATCTCCTCAGTTTCGCCGGGGAGGCCGTTTATGAGATGCACGCATATTTTTATATCTCCGCCCACTCCGCGAAGGCGTTCATAGCCCTCAAGAAACTCGGCATAGGTATGTCCGCGGTTTATTATCGACGCAGTTTCATCGTAAACGCTTTGGAGGCCAAGCTCTACGATAAGAGGGATTCTCTCAGATATTTCCGAAAGCACAGCAACCACCTCGTCCGACAGACAATCGGCTCTCGTTGCAATTGCAAGCATTACGGCGCCGGGAAGGCTTGCCACCTCGTTATAAATTTCGCGAAGTCTTTCAATAGGACCGTACGTATTGGTGTTAGCCTGAAGATAGGGCACAAAGCGGCTTACCTGCCATTTGCGGGTCATAACCTCTATTCCGCCCGCATACTGCTCTGATATGCTTCCGCAATTTGCCGCTCCGCTAGAGCCTCCGTAGCAGAAGATGCATCCGCCGTGGCTCTTACATCCGTCCTTGTTGGGACAGGAGAAGCCTGCATCAAGGGCGATTCTGGCGCATTTACCGCCAAATCGCTGCTTCATATAATAATCAAAGGTGTGATACCTTTTGTTTGAATCGCTGTATTTAAAAGGGTTTGTTTCCCTCTGTGTAGGTTTTTTCATGATTATCACCTCACTTGTCATTGTACCATAAAAAGTCCCGTAGTAAAAGTACCGCGCAGTATTTTTTAGCCCCTCTTACCCTTTTATATCCTGCTTGACAAAATTGGCCGTAGGTGTTAAAATTAAGTATTATAATGCTTATAAAATAAAGGTATAAATGCTATGAAAACCAAAACCGTTAAAGGAACAAACGATTATTTGCCCGCAGATGCCGAGATAAGAGACTATCTCTCCTCTGCAATTATAGAAACATATAAAAACGGCGGCTTTGAGCACATTATCACTCCTATTCTTGAGGATGCTGAAAACCTGGACAAGAGCGACGGAGGCGACAACCTCAACCTTATCTTCAAGGTGCTCAAGAGAGGCGAAAAGCTTAACCGTGCCCTTGAGGCAGGCGATGCATCCAAGCTCTCCGATATGGGTCTTCGCTACGACCTCACTCTTCCCCTCTGCCGTTACTACGCTAACAACAGACAGCACCTGCCCTCACCCTTCAAGGCTATTCAGACTGACAGAGTGTACAGAGCAGAAAACTGCCAGAGAGGCAGACTCAGAGAGTTTATCCAGTGCGATATCGACATCATCGGAAGCGATGCTCCCCAGTGCGAGATCGAGCTTATCCTTACAACTGTAAGAGCGCTTCGCAAGATCAACCTTGGCAATTTCAAGGTTAAGATCAACCACAGAGGCCTTCTCAGAAGCCTCCTTCAGCACTTCGGATTTGCTGAGGACTCCCTTGACAGCGTTTGCGTAACGTTCGACAAGCTTGACAAGATCGGCAGTCAGGGCGTTTGCGCAGAGCTTACAGAAAAGGGCTTTGACAGCGAAACAGTTGCTCGCTTCACAGAATTCTTCAGCCGCGAGGCTATCACTCTTGAGGACGTTTGCACTGTTCTCGGCGAAAACGAATATGCTGAAAATCTCAGATATATCATCTCAAGCGTTAAGGCTCTTGCTCCCACAGAGGAGATCGTGTTTGACATCTCCCTCGTTCGCGGTCAGGGCTACTACACAGGCGCTGTATTTGAAGTTGAAAGCGTTGACTTCAAGGGCGCGATCGCAGGCGGTGGACGCTACGATAACCTTATCGGCAAGTTCCTTGGCGAAAAGATCCCCGCAGTTGGTTTCTCCATCGGCTTTGAGAGAATCTTCGCTATCCTTAAGGACAAGGGCGAATTCTCCATCCCCGGCGGAAAGAAGAAGGTTGCAGTTCTTTATGACAAGGACAACTTCGTTGAGGCTTATCAGAAGGCTGACGAGCTGAGAGACGAATACGACGTTACTATGCTTGAAAAGGCTAAAAAGGTTGGCAAGCAGCTTGCACGTCTTGAGGAAAGAGGCTTTGCTTACTACTACAACAAGGAAAGAAGCGAAGAGCTTCAGAGCCTTTCATAAAAGCCTTCCCCGGGGGGGAAGGTACGGCGCAAGCCGGGGATGAGGCGTCTTGGCTTCGGTAAATCTCATCCCTATCAATTTATAGAAAATCATATAAGACGACCTTTGCTTGGTAAAGTCCAACTGCTTAATTCTGTATAGCTAAGCCCGGACTCCTCATCCACCGCAAGCGGTCCCCCTTCCCCCAGGGGAAGGCAGAAAGGAAATACTATGAGAGACGAAACACTTTGCCTGCATGCAGGTTACACTCCCGGTAACGCGGAGCCCAGAGTTGTGCCCATAGTTCAGAGCACAACCTATACATACGATACAACAGCAGACGTTGCGGCTGTTTTTGATGAGCCCACAAGAAGCCTTATCTACTCCCGCTTCGCTAACCCCACGGTTATGGCTGTAGAGGCTAAGATCGCTGAGCTTGAGGGCGGCGTTGGCGCTATGTGCACAACAAGCGGACAGGCAGCTTCCCTTATGTCCATCCTTAACATCTGTCAGGCAGGCGACAGCATCGTTGCTTCCGCTCAGATCTACGGAGGCACGATCAATCTTCTCTCCTTCACATTCAAAAAGCTCGGAATTGAATGCATCTTCGTTGATCCCGATGCAAGCTATGAGGAGATCTGCGCTGCGATCAAGCCCAACACAAAGGCTGTTTTTGGCGAAACTATCGCTAACCCCGCACTTTCTGTGCTTGATATTGAAAAGTTTGCAAAGGCTGCTCACGACAACGGCATTCCCCTTATCGTTGACAACACCTTCGCAACTCCCGTTCTCTGCAAGCCCTTTGACTTCGGCGCCGACATCGTTATCCACTCCACATCTAAGTATATGGACGGACACGCAGTTCAGGTTGGCGGCGTTATCGTTGACAGCGGTAAGTTTGACTGGACAAACGGCAAGTTCCCCGAATTCACAGAGCCTGACGAGTCCTACCACGGCATTTGCTACACAGAAACATACGGCAAGGCAGCTTACATAATCAAGGCTCGTATGCAGCTTATGAGAGACTTCGGCTGCTATCCCGCGGCTCACTCCGCATTCCTTCTTAACCTCGGTCTTGAAACTCTTGCAGTTCGTATGAAGCAGTACTGCGAAAACGCTATGGTCGTTGCTAAGTACTTCCAGAACAGCGATAAGATCGAATCCGTTAGCTATCCCGGTCTTGAGGGCGATAAGTACTACGACCTCGCTCAGAAGTATCTCAAGGGCGCTTCCGGCGTTATCTCCATCGTTATTAAGGGCGGCAAGGATAAGGCTATCAAGTTTATGGACAGCCTTAAGCTCGCTTCTAACGAGGTTCACGTTGCAGATATCCGTACTTGCGTTCTCCATCCCGCAGGCGAAACTCATCGTCAGCTTACTGAAGAACAGCTGAAGGCTGCCGGTATTAATCCCGGTCTCGTTCGCTTCTCTGTCGGCCTCGAAAACGTTCAGGACATCATCGACGACGTTGAACAGGCTCTCAGTCAGATCTAA
>JAZQVW010000062.1:0-19270 GCA_045632025.1 Candidatus Avispirillum sp.
TCTTGACGTTGGCCACGACAAATTCCATATCGCACGCGCGGCTATGGAAGGCGTTGCTTTTGAGGCGGCAGGAGTTCTCAGCGAATTTGCAGCTCAGGGAATGAAGATCGACAAGCTTATGATGACGGGCGGCGCTGCAAGAAGCCGTCTCTGGAGCGAGATCGTTGGCTACGTTACCGGCTGTGACATCTACAGAATGAACGAGCCCGAGACCTGCTGCGTCGGAGCTGCTATGACAGCGGCTGTTGGCGTTGGAATGTTCCGTGACTACGACGAATGCAGAGCTGCTATGGTCAAGCGTGAAAAGCTGGAGCTTCCCGACGATTCCATGAGAGAATTCTATCGCGAAAAGCTCGAGCGCTACAACAAGCTGGTTAGCCAGGTTAAGAATATTAAATATTAAAAATAAAAACGCTGTTGATCTCCAACAGCGTTTTTTATTAGATGAATTATTGTTTATAATAAATTCCAAATCCGAAGGATTTGTTCCTTCACTCTTCACTATTCACTATTCACTATTCACTAAAAAAGCCACCCTTTCGGGTGGCTTTTTTCTTATCTGATATCCTCGACAATCTTTTCGGGGGGAGCATCAAGCTGCCAGGGGTTCTTTAAAATATTCTTATAAAGCTTGAGACCGGAAGCATAATAGAATCCGTCGGCAATTCTCTCATCGCAAGCAAAGGTAAAATCAACCGTCTGGTCCTTATAAACCGTTCCGTCGGGATTGACCTTATATTCTCTCTTCTTTTTACCGAAGGCAATAAAAATAGGACACGTTCCGAAATCATAAAGATGATGATATATGGGAGGAATGCCAAGGCTTGCCATTGAGGTTATAAAGAGAGAGCAATGGAAGGGGCTGATCTTAAGAAGTATCTTCGGAAGAATATTATAATAATCCATCGTGCGAAGAATCATTATAACAAATCTCAAGAGAAATCCGGGTATATAGCTGAGCCCGCCTGCGATCTTATCAAAATCTCCGCCGGGGTCATTTCTGTAATCCTCAATTGCAGAATTAAGCTGATCGTAAAGCTCCTTCATGGTTGCATCGGGCATAAGAGTTACCTTAACAACGGAATCGGGAGATTCAAGGCTCATTTCCTTTTTTATGGTGAGAGCGATCTCAACACTCTTTCTCGTCCAAACTCTGTGTCCTCGAATGAATCGGTTAAGCTGGGGACGCTGAGAAATAAGGCGAACGTACGCCGCAAGCAGCACGTGCATATGACTCATATTGGTCATACCCTCTGCCTGCTTTTCTTTTATATACTGATCTATTTTTGCAACAGAAATAGTGTCCTTCATAAGGTTCATTGAACCAATACGCGTTGTCATAATATATGGAGACAGAACCGACATGGGCGGAAGGCCCTTAACCTTGCGCATATCCTTTTGCTTTGCCATAACTTGATCTTTCCTTTTTCTTTATGCTTTATCTTCTAAATTTTACCACAAGGTTTAAAGATTGTAAATATTTTTGTTGAATTTTGTTGTAATTACAAGAAGCAATCAAAAAGCGGCCGCCATATGGACAGCCGCTTTAAAATCAGTCAATATATGTATAAAGCTCGCCGCAGTCAAAGTATTTTGCGCTAATACCCTTATGGGCATAGTTTTCGTTAATAAAGCCTGCAAGATCCTCCATACCCTCGCGCTCGCTTCCGATATGGCCAAGGATAATAAGAGTTTTCTGAGCGCCCATCTGAGCAAGATCTCGGATAGGCTCGCCATCATACCACTCACAAACCTCTCCTGCAATAGCAACCTCGTGGTCGTCTGTGCGAAGAGCCACGTAAGGATCGCTTCCTCTTGCACCGAGGCAAAGGTTAAGGCGAGTTACGTCACCGTCGCGCTTGCCAACGATTCTGGGATGCTTAACTCCAAGCTTTTCGGAAATTTCACGTGCGATCTGAAGAGGGGTCTTTGCCTCGTCAAGCACGAAATCCATATCTCCGTTAAAGGTACCCTTCCATCCGAGACGATTGATAAATCCCTCGCCTATTTTATCTCCTGCACGGAAATGAGTGGAATCGTGCCAGCGGTAAACTGTCAGCCCCGCCTCGTCAAGGAGCTTTATTTTAGCCTGGCTGATGGCAGTTTCCTTCTCATCGTCAAGGTGAGATCCAAAGGTGGGCTCGTGAACTATAAGAAGCTGTGCGCCCCACTGGCCTGCCGCGCGGATAACGTCGGGAGTGGCAGTCATAGTAACTGCAACCTTGGTCACTTCCCCATCAGGATCTCCGTGCTTAAGCCCGTCAACGCACCAGCCGCCTCTGCACGCAAGAAATTCCTCTCCGATAATATCGTTCATAATTTCAAAAATCTTCATATGAAAAACCGTCCTTTCATAACTGATTTAAGTATAGCATATAAGTAGCTATTCTTCAATAGCAATTAAAAATAAAGGCGGACGAAGGTGTACCGCTAAACGATAATTTATAGCTGTAAGCCTTCGCCCTTTTAAGGGAGAAGGGGGACCGCGGAGCGGTGGATGAGGGTGGTAAGGGGATTTCGCCTTCTGCGGAAGGCGAACAAGAAGCTCCGCCTCTTGGAACTCCTGTGCGCAATAGGTGTTCCGTTCGCTGCGGCGAACGTATTAGGGCGCTGCCCTAATAACCCGCGACCTTTTTTTAAAAAAGGTCGATAAAAACGCGCTTTTGGTGCTGCTATAAACGATAATTTAGCGCACTAACCACATTTAACTGTAGGGCGGTCACACCGCGGGCCGCCGTAATAAATCGCCAACAAACATATAAAGCGGCGGGGCCGGTGTCCCCGCCCTACAGCTTCATTTCTCTATACAAAAAAGCGGCCCTATCGGACCGCTTTAATTTTATTTACTTAGCAACCGCATCCGCAGCCGTTATTATTTCCGCATACGCTGAAGATAATAAGGAGAGCGATGATTACGAGCCAAATGATCTCGTTGTTGAAAAGTTCGCAGAGGCAGCTATTCATAGTGGTTTCCTTTCATACTGTTTAAACTGCAGAGGCTTATTGCCTCTACACTCTTATTGTATGAAAGCAGGTCCTATATTGCTACTGCTTATTTCTCAAGACAAGAATAAACTATATTGCGGATTCTGGGAGCTGTGTAATACTCCTGATTATTGAGCATATGATGCGCATAGAAAACTGCAAGGCTGTTTTCAGGGTCGATCATCATATATGCACCGGCAGCACCTGTCCAGCCGTATTCGCCCACGGGAGCTGTTGCTCCGCCCTTTGCAGGGTCCATCATTGTGCGAACGCCAAGTCCGTAGCCGTAGCCAACAAGGTGGCTCCAGTTAACGTCCTTGAGAGCTTCTACGCTAAGCTGATTTGAGCGAAGGAGATCAAGAGTTCTTGAGGAGATGATCCTCTCGCCGCTCTGGGCAACACCGCCTGCCGCCATCATTTCTGTGAACAGCGCCATATCATCAACACATGACGTGATGCCTGCGCCGCCGCTATGATATTTTGTTCCGAAAATAGACCAGTTTGACTGAGAGGGCTCGCGCTCGATAGACTCAGTATCGTCATTAAAGCAATACATGGTTGCCATTCTCTTTCTGCGCTCGTCGCTCATGCCAAACTCAGTATCCTTCATTCCTACGGGATCAAGGATAGTCTTCTTAACGTAGTCAGCAAGAGGCATATCTGCGATAACCTCAACAAGCGCGCCGAGAACGTCGTGGCAAAGGCTATAATTCCAATGCTCACCGGGGATGAAGCAAAGAGGATCCTTTGCAAGGGCACGGGCGATCTCTCTTGTGGGACATTCGGGAGAATACTTCTTGATAGCCTCCTGAAGCGCAGGACGGTTAACGTTATAATCAAGACCTGCCGTCATTCTGAAGAGGTCGCGAACTGTTGCTCTCTTTTCTGCGGGAACGGGAAGAAATTCAAAGGTTCCGTCCTCATTCCAGGACTTATAGGTTGTATCAGCCCATTCGGGAAGATATCTCTCGATCTTATCGTCAAGATCAAACTTGCCCTTTTCCCAAAGAGTCATTGCGGCTGTGCACACAACGGGCTTGGTTGCAGAAAACATAAAATAAAGCTCATCGCCGCGCATCTTTGTTTTACTTTCAATATCGCTGTATCCGGAGGAATATCTGAAAACGGGCTTTCTGTCCTTATAAACAACGCAGCTGTTTCCGGGGATTCTCCAGCCGGTCAAATGATCCATAAATTCTGCAAGACTTGTGAAATCCATACCGCACCTCTTTATGATTTTTTAATCAAGAATATAAACTCTTGCGCTTCGGACTCCGTATCCCCAGAGATAGGGATTATCCTCGTCCATATATATATCAATGAAGTTACCCTTGATAACTCCGCCTGTGTCCGCCGCTGTTCTGAAGCCTACGTAGCAATAAGAATCGGCAACGTACACCTGTGTTCCAAGAGGAATAACTCGGGGGTCTACCGCGATGACCTTTTCAGTTGCAGGAAGTCCGCTTGCGGTTATACCTCCGCCTGTATAAACAGTTGTTTTACAATCAATATAATAAGAATAGCTATAGCTCTTTCCGCCGATAGTGATGGTTCCGCCAACGCCGCGGTTTACGACCTGAGTCGTAGGCTGCTTCGTTACTACCTGACTTTCAAGAACTCTTTCCGTTTCGACGCCGTTTACGTAGGTCACCTTAAAGGTTGCTGTGCTGACGCCGTTTGCGCCCGCCTTCACAAGCTTTGTTTTGCCTCGCGCAATGTTCTGCACGTCAATGTACTTGGTTTCAAAGGGAACGGAAGTCTCCTCTGTGATAGTTCCGTATGTAATCTTATCAATGGAAATGACCTTGTCGGAATTGATAGAATCCGTTTCGTTTCCTCTGAGGACGTAGTCGCCCTCAACCTTAACGTTCATAGCCTCAAGGACCTTACCTACGGTTGACGCTCCTGTGGAGCAGATCATTTCCTCGCCCTCAAAAACGTCGATGGTTACGTAGTTTCTGCCATCGTGCTTCTTATCGTCGAGCGACTTGCTGTGAAATTCGGCCGCATCAGCTGAAACCTTAACGGGCGCGCCGATATAAGCCTCGGGCACGATCACTTTGTCCTTATCGGCTGTTGCTATCAGCACAACCGCTACTCCCACTGCAATAACAGCCACTGCAGCGGCATATCCCAAAGCCTTCTTGAAAGGGCTTTTTTTAGCCTTGCGGCGGCGATTTGCGGGGGTATTTCTCATGGGTGCCGCTTGACTATTCTGATTGCTTTGAGACTTAACTGCGGGAATATCCGCCTTATTTATAACAGGCGCCTGCGCGCGGGCTGATGCAGTCTGCATCATCTGCGCCTCCTGCTTAACTGCAGGATTCACTGCTGCGCTCTGGGGAGCATGCTTCGGCATCTGCTGTGCCTGAGACATCTGCTGAGGTGCTCTCGCAGGGGCGCCCTCGGCTCTCTGTCGGGCCATAGCTCTCATTTTATTATTTGTTCCGGGCGTTTTACTCGGGGCAATTCTTCTATCCTGATTTTGGGCAGAAGAGGGCTCTTTGTCTTTTATCTGTGTTTCGTTACTCTTTGACAAAAGCTCAGCCATAGCGCCATGCATTATGGTTTTCTTTTTCAAAAAAACTTCACCACCAATAATTGATTTTTCGTTTATTATGCCATTTTAAAAATACCCATATTCCAGTCTATTATATCACACGCCTTAGATTTTTGCAACAGTTTTATTTCTGCGGGCTGTTTTTGCAAGATTGCGCCCCTCTTTTTATCAAAAACAAGCTATTTTTTGCCAATGATATGGATAAAATGCAATTTGTTCACCATTTGTTCATTAATATCTGTTATAATAAATTAATTATAACTTTTAATCTAAGGAAGGTTTGCAAATGCCCAAGAACTACTCAGAAATAACTCCTTATATCGAAAAGCTTGCTAATATCGGTCTTGATGCAAACGGCATCAAGCCTGAAATGTATACAGAATATAACGTTAAGAGAGGACTCCGTGACCTTCAGGGTAAGGGCGTTCTCACAGGACTTACTGAAATCTCCGAGGTCAACTCCAGAAGAGTTCATCCCGACGGAACTGAAGAGCTTATCCCCGGCGAGCTTTTCTATCGCGGAATTCAGGTTTCCGATTTCGTTGACGGCTTCACAGCAGAGGGACGCTTCGGCTTTGAGGAATGTATTTATCTTCTCCTCTTCGGCCACCTGCCCTCCCCCGAGGAATTGACAAGCTTCAACGAGCTTCTCGGATCATATCGCTCCCTCCCCCCCAGCTTTGTTCGCGATATGATCCTTAAGGCCTCCAGCCCCGATATGATGAACGCTATGGCAAGATGCGTGCTTGCTCTCTATTCCTATGACGAGAAGCCCGATGATATCTCCCTGCCCAACGTTCTCCGTCAGTGCCTGCAGCTGATCGCCGAGTTCCCCCTTATTGCGGTTTACGGCTATCAGTCCTACTCTCACTACCATAAGGGACAGAGCCTCTTTATCCATCCCCCCAAGCCTGAGCTTTCCACAGCGGAGAATATTCTTCACCTTCTCCGTCCCAACAGCGAATATACTGAAACCGAGGCAAAAACTCTTGACCTTGCTCTCATTCTTCACGCTGAGCACGGCGGCGGTAACAATTCCACATTCACAACACACGTTGTAACCTCCTCCGGCACAGATACATACTCTGCTATTGCGGCATCCCTCGGCTCTCTTAAGGGTCCCCGCCACGGTGGCGCGAACATCAAGGTTGTTCATATGTTTGACGATCTGAAGGCAAACGTTCCCGACTGGAGCGATGCTTCCCTTCGCGACTACTTCACAAAGATCCTCAACAAAGAGGCATTCGATAAATCCGGTCTCGTTTACGGTATGGGCCACGCTATCTATTCCGTTTCCGACCCCAGAGCTGAGATCCTCAAGAAATATGCAAAGAAGCTCTCTATTGAAAAGGGTATGGAAGAGCACTACGATCTCTACAAGCGTAGCGCTAAGATCGCAAGCGAGCTTATCGCTGAAAAGAGAAAGATCTACAAGGGCGTTAGCCCCAACGTTGACTTCTACAGCGGTATGATCTACAGAATGCTCAACCTCCCCGAGGAGCTTTACACTCCCATCTTCGCCGTTGCAAGAATTGCAGGCTGGAGTGCTCATCGCCTTGAAGAGATACAGAACGCAGGCAAGATCATCCGTCCTGCTTATATGTGCGTTAAAAACCATCAGGAATATATTCCTATGAATGAGAGATAATAATATGGACTACGTTGTTAAAAGAGAATTCCCCAGAACCGAGGTTGACGGACTTTCCCTTTCAAGATTCATTATCGGCACAAATTGGCTTGCAGGCTACAGCCACAGAAGCAACGCCGCCGACTGTATGATCAAGGAAACTCACGCCTGCCATCATTCAATGCTCCCCATGCTTGATAAGTTTATGGAAAACGGCATCGACACTATTATGGCACCCTTTGGTCAGCTCCCCGAGATCAACAAGGCAATTAAGATCACAGAGGACAAATGGGGACGCGGAATGATCATGGTAGATACTCCCGTCGTTAACGTTGACGACACAGCAGAGGCTCGCCGTGAGGCTGAAGCAACCATCAAGGCATCCGCTGAGCGCGGCGCCAAGATCTGCCTCATCCACCACTACTCCGCAGAGCAGCTTGTTAACAAAAACAAAAGACAGATCACCCGACTGGATGATTACACAAAGATGATCCGCGATGCGGGAATGATCCCCGGTCTTTCTGCTCATATGCCCGAGCTTGTGCTTTACAGCGACGAAAACGGCTACGACGTTGAAACCTATATCCAGATCTACAACTGCATGGGATTCCTTATGCAGGTTGAGATCGAGGCTGTAAACTCCATTATCAGAAACGCTAAAAAGCCTGTTATGACCATCAAGCCTATGGCGGCAGGCAGAACAACCCCCTTTGTTGGTCTCAACTTCTCATTTGCAACTATCCGCGACTGCGATATGGTTACAGTTGGCTGCTTCAACGAAAGAGAGGCGGAGGAGGACATTGAGATCTCCTTTGCTGCCCTTGAGGGAAGAGCCGCAAACCTTACCGGCAGAAACAGCCCCGCAAGAAATCAGGCTGTTCTCAGCGGCAATAAATAAAGGTGCTACTATGATCCTTAATGATAAACAGATAACAGTTTCATATCGCTGTCCCCATTGCGGAATGTGGGTTACGGGAATCGTTGGAATGTTCTCCCTCACAGCAGATATGCTCCGCCTTAAATGCCCCTGCGGCGAAAGCGAAGCAACTATGGTTTACACAGCAGAGAAAAAGATCCGTATGACTGTTCCCTGCTTCCTCTGCCCCCAGCCTCATAACTTCACAGTTTCCTCCGGAATGTTTTTTGAGCGCGACCTCTTTGCTCTTCCCTGCGCATATTCCGGAATCGACATATGCTTTATAGGAGCCGAAGACAAGGTCAGCGCAGCCACAAAGGCCTCCGACGAAGAGCTTATCGAGCTTATGGGAGAAAACGACTACAGCGACTTCTCCCGTGCAAGAGAAGCAGCTGACGCAGAATTCCTCTCCGACCCTCAGATACTTGATATCGTTAACTTCGTTATCCGCGACCTTGACGAATCAGGACAGATAAGCTGTAAATGCGACGAGGACGAAGGTTATTACTACGTCGACGTTACCGACGAGGGTATTATCGTTAAATGCGAGAATTGCGGAGCAAAGGCGCTTATTCCCGTTACAAGCACTATAACGGCAAACGCTTTTCTTAACTGCGCCCACCTTGAGCTTGAATAACTGACACAAAAACTCCCCCGATTGTATCGGGGGAGCTTTATTTTTATTATAAGGCAGATAAATTATCAGTTAGCTCAATTATTTACCGTAGGGCGGGGACACTGGCCCCGCCGCCTTTTATATAATTTTGATTAGCAAACGGAACGTCATTGCAGAAGGCGAAATCCCCTTTCACCCTCATCCACCGCTCCGCGGTCCCCCTTCTCCCTTAAAAGGGCGAAGGCTTATTTCGATAAATTATCGTTTAGCGCACAAGCCTCCCCTATTTTAGGGGAGGGGGATTGCCGCAAGGCAAGACGGAAGGGTAAAAAAGAAAGATTACGTTAAGAAATCTACCCTTCAGTCAGCTTCGCTGACAGCTCCCCTATCTTAGGGGAGCCTCAGCAACACAAATTATCATTTACAACTAAAGATAAAAAAGAGCCCCGAAATTCGGGGCTCTTAATTTATGCTATCAACAAATTACTGAAGAGCGAGAACCTTAGAATAGAAATCGTCAAGGTCTTTGAGCATCTTCTTCTGGTTACGTGTGTATGTAGAAGCAGCCATTGTGGGCTTCTTGAACATGTTGTCAATTGTTGTGCTGATAGAGGAGATGTTTACAAGGTTAGCGAATTCGTAGTGAACGTTCTGACGTATGATGTCGAGCATCTGGTGGTCTCTGTCGTCGTCCATACGCTGACCCTTAAGAACTTCTTCGTAGTAAGCGGGAAGAAGGATCTCGTGGGACTGAGCTGCCATGTACTCAAGGATAACGCCTGTTCTTTCCCAGCTACCGATGTCTGTTCTTTCTGTGGAAGGAAGAGCAAAGAGAGAAGCGTTGGGATCAAGTGTTGCGTTATACTTTTCCTGGTTTACGTCGTACTTGGGGAAAGGAAGAACGCCGTATTCGCTTTCCATATCACGGAATGCCTGCTCGCTTGTGATGTTTGCAGAACCGCCGCAGAAGAGAGCGTGGTCTGTTGCAAAGAAGGAACGAGCATACTGCCACTGGTCATCAAAGCCGTCAGCAGAGCTGCCGGGTTCGTTCCAGATGTCTTCAAAGTCCTTAACGTACTTATCGTTAGAGTATACAGCGTATACCATATCGATGATACCGAGAGTCTTTTCATCATAGAATGCAAGGTCGTAAGAGCCGTCGTCGTTCTTTGTTGTGTAGTATACACCACAGTTCTGAAGAGCGCCGGAGCCGATGCCGTTACCGTCAAGAAGACCGAAGAAGTCGTTTCTTGTGATGGAAGCGTCACCGTCGAGGTCAGCAGAAACGCCCTGAACCATCTTAAGGAACTTGTCGTATGTCCAAGTGCCGTTCTCTACCATATCGTAGGGAGAGCCGAATTCAGCTTCGATGTTTCTGTCTTCCGCCATTGTCTTGTTGTAGAAGAGGAAGCTTGCCCAGTCAAGAACGTTCATGGAGATCTCGTTCTGGCTGAGGAAGAGACTGTCGTCTACTGTAAGGTCTTCGATTGTGGAGGGGCTCCAGTATTCCTTTGTGAAGTCAGCGTCTGTGAGGTTGTTGAAGTCACCGAGGTAGTTCTCTGTGATACAAGCACCAAGCTTGTAACCCCAGCCGTAAACTACGTCGAAGCAGAAATCACCGGACATGATGTACTGCTGAAGGATCTGAGCAGGATCGCCGTTTGTTTCAATCTCCTGCTTGATCTCAACGTTGTACTTCTGCTCTACAGCGTGGTTTCTTCTGAATACCGCGTCACCGATCTTGTTACCTGTTTCGCTTTCAGAATCGATGAATGCACCGCCGTAGTAGTCCTTGATGATATCGCTGTGCTTGATTACGAGGAATGTAAACTCATTGCCTTCGTAGTCAGCGCTCTTGAAATCACCTGCGGGCTCATTGCCGCCCTGGCTGCCCTGAGGACGTGTTTCTTCGCCATCGCCCTGGTTACAGGAAGCGAGAACGCAGAGGCACATAACAGCTGCAAGAACTACTGCAAGAATTCTCTTGAAATTCATTGTGTTTTCTCCTTTTAATTTTTTTGTTTTTTGCTATATACTGCTGATCGCGAGGGACGCCCGCTTTCAGTATATACGAAATTAAATAGATTTTACTTAACGATAACTACGTTAAGTCCGAGAAGCTTACCGAAGAATTCCAGCTCCTCAAGGGTTGCACTGTAAACGAGGGAGGAATGGTGAGTTACGCCGGCACGGCTGATCTTCTCAAGGAAGTCACCAAGGGGCATACGAGGCTTCATCCAGCCGCGAACTGTTCCCTGGAACTTATCACCCTCATTATCAAGCATATCAACGGGAGAGATAAGCATATTATACTTTTCTTCATCGCGATATACGTTTACGAAAACTGCTTCGCCGCTCTTATAGCAGCCATAGCAAACAACGGGATCGTCAGCCTCGCCGAATACGAAGGGGATCTCCTTGATCTCAGGCTTCTGAGCTGTGAGCGCAAGGTTGATCTCGCCCATATGGGAAAGACAAACGGAGCCATTATTCCAGTCGGGACAGAAGATCTCAACGAATGCTGCCTCAGGGAAGCCTCTCATAAGAGCGCCTGTGATGGAAGCTGTGAGAACGTCGCCCTCGCCTGCGTATCCAACGCCTCTTGCCATAGCCTTGGAGGCTTCAACAAAGGGCATTACTACAAGACCGTTTTCAGGACGGATCTCGCGGAAGTTTACTGTGAATGCGGAAAGGCCTTCCTTTTCGATCCACTTTCTTACTGCAAGGCAGTTGCGCTCTGTCTTCTCGTGAGTTTCAGCGGAGATTGCGGAAATGGGGTTGAAGTGAGCATTGTCATACTCGATCTCAGCCTTGATCTCCTCTTCTGTTACGCTTTCACGGAGAGCTGTAAGGTCTTCGCCCTTCGCGTAAACAGCTGTTACGCCGAAGGTTTCAAGAAGCTCCTCGTCGGAAATGAGGAAGTCGCCCATTCCGTCGAAGCTGCCACCGATGGTGCCAACCTTTGTTCCCTTAAGGCTTGCAGCGCCTGCTGCAGCGCGAACAAGACCTGCAGTCTTCTTAATAACGTCGGAATTAGGATAATGACCTGCAGCGATCGCATACGCCTTGCCGCGACGAAGGAGCATATTTGTCATATCCATAACACCGTGGATACCGTGGTTCATATTGATCTCAGCGGGATCGGATGCGGGACCGAAATCAAATGTTTCTGTTGTGTCAAGCACAACGATGGGCAGCTTTGTTGCCGCAAGAACATCAATAGATTCGAGAGAGGGAGAATATGCCGCGTGCCATGTTACCATACACTGAACGCCTTCAGCCTCAAACTTGTCTACGCAAGCCTGAAACTCGTCCTTAACGCAGCAGATAGGGTTGCGAACAACCTCAAAGCCTTCACCTTCAAGAGCTACTGCAAGCTTTTCATAAAAAGCTTCGGAGCGATCTCTGATCTCCTGGAGTTTGCAATCGTCATAAAGCTTGATATAAAGGCACATCAAACCAACCTTGATCTTATTCATTGGACATCACCTCAAAATTTAATATTGAATAATTTTGCAGCATTGCCGCACATTATATTATAAACGTCGTTTTTGGAAAGACCCAGCTCCTGTGCACTTCTCTTGAAGGCGCGAAGCTCCTCATACATAAAGGTGGTCATTTCGCTATAGTCGTCAGTTTCGCGCATATTGGGATCTCCCGAAACGTCACCGTATGCTCCCCTGGGAACAACGTTTACGTATTTATCAGGCTCGCATACGCGATACATACGCATTTTTGTGATAGGCATATCGGAGCCGAACATAATGCGCTCGGGACCAACTGTTTCTATGCACTTTGTCATAGCAAGAGTGAGTGTGTTTGCTGTGAAATCAAAGAGCATATTCTTAGTGTTCTTAAGAACCTCAAAGGCATCTCCTATATCAGAGGGCACGTAAGCACGTCCGATATGAGCAATGATGACCTTTGCATTGGGATACTTTTCCTCGATCTCCATCATCTGCGCAAGGTTTACGGGATCTCGGAGACGAAGGGAGCGGGGGATATGCAGCATTACGATGCCGCCCAGCTCGTCCATAACCTCCATATGCTCGTGAGGAAGCATATCAAAGATGCGAACCTCCTTTGCGGGAAGCCAGGGAGCAACGTTGTTCTGATAGGGCTTGATACCAACGAAGCCCATTTTCATAGCCGCACGGATCTCGTCCTTTGTGTTATCCCAGTTTGTGCAGAAAAGGGCGGGAAGGTTTTCCTTCTTCGCCTCGGAAAGAACGAAATCGTTTACCTCGCCAAGACGACAGGTGGGCATACCCATAATAACCTGCTTAACGTTCTTGCCGGGGAACATCTGCGCAAAGGACGCCTTCATATCCTCAATTGTGAGGTCGGGAGCAACCATATGAGGCCAGTTTACACAGCCCTTTCTTTCGTCGGGGTTTTCCTTCTGCATTTCAACCTTATAGATATGTACGTGAGCATCTACGATATTATCGGGTAGGAAATCACAAAGCTCCTCTTCCCAGACCTTTCTGTCGTAGTCAGTTACGTTAACGCCAAACATCTTGAAATTCCTTTCTTATCGGAAACAAATTTGGCTCAGCCTACGCCTTTTTTCGCCTTTTTTCTAAAAAAGGGTACAAATCGGCCATAAGCGCAAGTCTACATCTATTTTATAGCACATTATGGCCGAAAAGTCAATAAATTTTATAGTCTATTCATAAATTTACCAGATGTTCAAAGATGATATGGTTAATGTACAAGAGCAGAACAGATGTGGTAGGGGACGGCGCCCTCGACGTCCCGTAAGCTTCCCTTTGGGGAAGGCTTGGTTGACCTATCAAATTTCGCTTACGCTCAGCCACCGCCTCCTCTTGTTGCAAGCAACATTGGAGATGTTTAAACGGGCGAACTGTGTTCGCCCCTACGAGACAACTTTCAAATTCCACGTATCCCGTAGGGGCGACCTGCGGTCGCCCGTTCCTTGTATAATCATATTTTCCGGACCGCAAGGTTTACCTGTGAGGTCGGTCCCTACAAACATCAAACAATGTTTCGCTAACTAAGCCTCCCCTATTTTAGGGGAGGTGGATTGCCGTAAGGCAAGACAGAAGGGTAGTAAAGAAAGATTGCGTTAAGAAATCTACCCTTCAGTCAGCTTCGCTGACAGCTCCCCTAAGATAGGGGAGCCTCTTTTAACATACCCATCGTTTAGCATAATTATTTCCTGTAAGGTGGGACGGCGCCTCGACGTCCCCTACCGATATCTTACCGCACAAAATCAAAAGCCACCCGCTTGGGTGGCTTTCTGTAACTTATTCTTCAACTACGACCTTTTCGCCGTTTTCACTTACGTATTTACAAACCTCTCGAGTATCTACGGATGTTTTGAGAGCATAATACTGTCTGTCAGACTCAAAGACTCCTGCGTATCCGCAATAGATTATGGCAGAATCATCCTCAAAAATACATATTTCATACTGAGTTCCAATAGTGATGGAAACTTCCTTATTCATATTCTTGGGACGAGACGACTTTTCCCATTCACCGCCAATCATTTCAGCCAAACCTGCTCCGTCTACGGTGTAGCAAGTTGTATACTCCTCGCCATCGGCGTAATGCTCATATATGTAAGCATTAACCTTCTCTGCCGCCTTAAGCTCCTCGATCGCCGCATCATATTCGCAACGGGGGTTTGATGCGCATGCGCAAAGGAGCGCGCTCATTACAAGCGCCATTAAAATACAAGCTAATCTTTTCATCTTCCACCTGCCAGCTTCTGCCTTCTGATATCCACGCCGCCGAAAAGAAGAGGGCGGTACATACCGAAAAGGCGGCTCGTTATTCTGTCAGCATATCTTTCGCGAAGCTCCTTCTGAGTGAGATTCGTGCTGATAACAGTTGCCTTATTTTTATTAAGTCTCTGATTCACAAGATTATAGAGCACGGAAACCGTGAACTGATTTGTCAGCTCGCTTCCCATATCGTCAATTATAAGAAGGTCCGCCTCATAATATTTATCAACGCTGTCAAGAGATGCTCCTCTGAACTGATTTTCCGCAAAATCGTCCATCATGGTCTGCATAGTCTCGTACACAACGTCGTAGCCCTTTTCAATGACCTTTACTGCAACCGCAGTTGAAAGATGAGTTTTGCCAAGGCCCGTTCCGCCGAGAAGAAGCCAGGAATCGCTTCCCTCTCCGTCAAAGTCTTCAGCAAAATCATAAAGCATCTTATAAGCTCTTTCAATATTAACGCGGTCATCGCCCTTATAATAGTCAAAGCTGAAATTCTCAAAGCTCTGCTTTTTAGCAAGGCTTCCGATTCCCGATGCCTCAAGCATTGCCTCTGCAAGCACCTTCTTCATACAGCTGCACATATTGATTCCGATATAGCCCGAATCGTTACATTTTTCGCAGTTGTGCTTGATATCGGTGTAATCCGCGGGATAGCCGTTTGCCAGAAGCAGCTCCCCTCTCTTTTTGCGGATCTCCTCGTTTTCGCGTCTCAGCTCCTCAATGGATGCCTTAACGTCGCCTCCTGCAGTTGACGCAGCCATAACCTTAGCGGCAGTCTTTGCAAGCTCAATATCAAGCTCTCTCAGCTCAGGTATCTCACCGTAAAGCGCAAGCTTCTTTCGCTCGCACTCCTCGTATATCATTCCACGTCTGTTTACAAAGTACTCTTTAACTCGTCTGAGGACCTCTCTTGATGAAACTGACATTGCTTTCTCCTATTCTCTTAATCTTCGTTGCCGTAAGAGCGTCTCAGCGCAGCCTCAAAGAAATCGTCCGTTTCAAAGCTGCCCTTGGTTTCTGTTACGACACCCTTATCCTGCTTATACTGCTCGTTTGCCGCTTCAACCTCTTCAAGAGTTTTATAGCCCTTATCAAACCAACTGCAAAGGATCGCATTGCAATAATCAATGGATGCGTTGCCCGTTCTGTCTACCGTTATCTCAAAGGCCTTCTCTATGACGTCAAAAGGCATCTCCATTTTTCCGCACCATTTATCAAAGGCGTCCTGCTCCTTTTTCGTGAGAGCGCGTCTGCCTATTCCGAAAAGTTTACGGAGAGGCTTATCGTATGCCTCGGCCGCCTCGATCATACAAAGATGGGCATCAAGCTCCTCATAGCTCATAATGCCGCGATCAAAAAGACCGATGGCCATCTTCTCAATATATCGAAGAGATTTTTTACCGTTTCTTGCGCAATGAGCAAACAAAAGTGATATGTATGCTTCGTCAAGCTTGAGATAATCAAGCAGACCGATCACTATCTCCGTTTCCGCAAGATTGAACATCTTGCCGATAAGCTGCTGACAATCAAGAAGCAGCTGACGTGCGCCTGAATGGCTTTCTATATATTTTGCAATATCCTCGCTGGTGTACTTGGGAAGTTCAACAACTCTTTCAACCGTCTTTGAAGGCTCGACCTTTGACGCCTTGGACCTGCCGACCTTTGCGCCGTCCTTTGTAAGCGCGCCTGCCTTTTCCCAGAAGGAAAGAGCCGCGGTAAGTCTTCTTTTGGTTATATCAAGCTTTTCGCAAAGCTCCTCGCTCGTTATATCGGGCTTGTCCATTATGCAGATAAGCACCTTCATTTGCACTGCATCGGCCTCAAGCAGATTATTCATAATGGCCTCTCGCGGAATACCGACCATATTCTCGCTTTGCACCGCTTTATATTTCACAATGTCCTCCGTTTTCGGCCGGTAGACATACGCCTACCGCCAAAATGTTTTATTCTTTCGCCAAATTCTCAATTTTTCAAATGCAGAAAACTCAAAACGCCTGTAACTACTGAGTTTTCCACAGTATGTTGAAAACCCTGTTGAAAACTCATTCGGCATTCGTTTTATATCAGAGTTTGATATTCAGATGCATATTAAGCAAACGACTAATCTTATTTCGCAAATTTCATCAGCTCAGCCGCCGCTTCAGCCGCCTCGCCGGAGGCATAAGCATTAAGCGTTTCGTCTGCTCTTATACCGTTTTTATACTCAAAATAAGCCTGTGCGCCAACCATTGCGCCGTTATCTCCGCAAAGAGACAAAGGGGGAACACAAAGCTTAACGCCTGCCGCCTCACAGACATCTGCAACTGCGCGGCGAAGATGGGAGTTTGCCGCAACACCACCTGCCACAACAAGAGTTTTTGCGCCTGTCATCTCAAGGGCCGCCTTCAGCTTTGCGCAAATACCGCCAACAACTGTTTCCGTAAAGGAGGCCGCAACTATGCACTTCTCACTGTGGGGCAATTCGCCCTTGTCGCCAAGCTCGTTTTTCTGTCTGTAGTTATGCAAATAATTGATACAAGCCGTTTTAAGGCCTGAAAAGGAATAATCAAGGGTTTCGTCGGGGATGGCAGGAGAAGGAAATTTGATCTTCTCTGCTCCGTTTTGGATCATTTCAAAGCCCTCTGTTGCAAGACGGTCCATAGCAGCACCGCCGGGATAGGTGAGCCCCATAACGCGACCAACCTTGTCAAAGGCCTCGCCTGCCGCATCGTCTCTCGTTGAACCGATCTCCTCATAGCTGCCGGGCTCACGAACGTCGTAAATGGACGTATGTCCGCCTGAAACTACAAGGGAAAGAAAAGGAGCCTCAAGAGTCTCGTCAACAAAATATGCCGCCGCTGTGTGCGCCTTTATGTGGTCAACAGGAATAAGAGGAAGCGAAAGGTCGTATGCAAGGCTTTTTGCAAAGCTGACACCTACTAAAAGACTGCCGATAAGACCGGGAGAATAGGTCACGGCAATTGCATCAAGCTGAGAAAGCTCAAGACCGGACTTTTCCACTGCCTCACGGACAACGGGAGTTATCGCCTCGCTGTGCGCTCGGCTGGCAATTTCAGGTACAACACCACCGTAAAGCGCGTGAGTTGCGATCTGAGTTGCAACAACGTTTGATAAAATTCTGCGAGAGCCCTCCGCCATCTCAACAACGGCGCAGGCTGTTTCATCACAGGATGATTCTATAGCAAGTATATACATAAAACTGAATTATTTCTCCCCTCTTAAAGCTTTCGGACCATAATTATGGCATCCTCGCGTGGATTTTTGTAGTATTTTCTGCGTCTGCCTATTTCTGCAAAATCTGAACTCTGATAAAGGCCTCTTGCCGCAGAATTGGATTCTCTCACCTCGAGAAAAACGTCGGAAACCCCGTTGTCACGGGCTATTTCCATAGTTTTTTCAAGGAGAGCCTTACCTATTTTCAGACCTCGACATTCGGGTAAAACCGCAATGTTTGCCAAGTCCGCCTGGTCTGCCGCATAATAAATGATAGAATATGCAATTATTTTTGACATTTGCATATCTTTAACCAAAATAATGCAAAAGCCCTCGCTTTCAGCCGCCTCAACGAAGGATTCCCTGCTCCAGGGATCGTTTTCAAAGCAGATCTTCTCAGCTTCTGCGATCTCGTCAAGATATTTAGGCTCAAAGCCAACAAATTCAAATCTTTCTTTGTCCATCACAGCGCTCCGCTATGAATATCAATAACCGAACTTGCCGGAAAGACTGTCGTCGTGTTCGATCCAGTCCTCAACGTCGTAAACCGTGTAGTTTTCCTTGTCCTCACGAACGATAACGCGAGCGATACCCGCATTTATAACCTGACGCTTGCACATCATGCAGGAGCAAGTCTTGGGAACGATGCTGCCGTCGTTGGGATCTGTGCACGCCATATAAAGATCTGCACCGATCATCTGCTCTCTTGC
Organism: Candidatus Avispirillum sp.; assembly: GCA_045632025.1. Taxonomy (GTDB): domain Bacteria; phylum Bacillota; class Clostridia; order Oscillospirales; family CAG-272; genus Avispirillum. The sequence continues at coordinate 18,381 of JAZQVW010000062.1, forward strand.
CGCCGCGATGATAGCGTTAGCCTCCGCATGTATGCTGCGGCAAAGCTCGTAGCGCTCGCCGCGAGGAATCTTGAGAGTGTCTCTCATGCAGCTGCCAATGTCACTGCAGTTCTTGCGGCCTCGGGGGGCACCGTTGTAGCCTGTTGAAACGATAACGTCGTTTTTAACAATAATTGCACCGTAACGCTTTCTGAGACAAGTGCTGCGCTCAGAAACTGTTTCTGCAATATCAAGATAGTAGTTAACCTTAGAAACTCTTTCCATATATAAACTCCATTCCGCCAAAGGGCAGTAAAATCTAAAAAATCATAGTGTCACGGGCAAAATCTTATAATTTACCCACTATATCATCTTATTATACAATAAAGCACAGATTAAATCAATAGGCGACATAACACGCATTGAATTTTTTTGAAGTATGAATTGACAAATAAACATTTATTTGTTAAAATAACGGGGTAAATACCGCAACAATTCTTTGAATGAAATAAAAAGAATTGTTGACCGACTTCACCGCAGGTGAATGTCGTGAGGTGTGGTGCAATTGGGGACGTTTGCGACCGCCGCCAGTGGCGGATAAAGGGAGCAAAAAGGAGCGGCAGCATCTTGGCGATTGGCAAGTGAGCTCCGCGAACGAAGACAGAGCCTTAGTTGCAACGGGAAGCGCAGCGCGAATTTAATATATAACGAGGTGTAGCGCAGTTTGTAGCGCGCTTGCTTTGGGAGCGTGCCTAGCAGTTATAACCGGGAAAAATCAAAAGTCTTGAAAAGCCTTTATTTATGCGGACTTTCGGCACTTTACAAAATCGCAAAACGGCGTAGATTTTGCCTTTGACCACACTTTGTCCTACTTCTACGCAAAATCAATGAAAAATCAAATAAAAATCGGG
>JAZQVW010000063.1:0-3193 GCA_045632025.1 Candidatus Avispirillum sp.
TTCTTGGCGGTTATAAAAATGGCAATCTTGAAAAAATAGATTATTCTACAGCTGTTGTTGAAACAAATGATGATGTTACCTCCGTTGCTATTTCTGTTGATCGCGAAGTATATGGTTTGATTTTAGAAATATTAAACCCATTGCACGATGAAGATAAAAGCTATACACATTTAGATTTTAAAGATACGACATTAACTTTTGTAATATCGGAAGGTTATCTTACGAGCCTAAAATATGAGGGCCTTAAGGACGATTATGACACAAATGATGAAGAATATAAGTATCAGCCTTGGACATTAGAATGTACCTTTGGTGGCTTTGATGGTAACTTTACAATAACTCCACCTGAGGGATATGAGAACTTTGAATTGAAAGAATAATAAAAAACCAACTAAAAGAGGCTCGAAATAGCCTCTTTTTCATTTAAACTATTGCATTTTGTTTAACAATAACTTATAATGTATGAATAATTGCCTTTTTGGAGGTTTTATGAAGGAATATATTAAGAATTTCTTTGATGAATTCGAATATCCCGAAGAAGCAAAGGTAGTTCTTTTTGATGCGTTTGAAAAGATATATAATTGCGAGGCAGCATGGGCATATTTTGATGCGCTTATAAAGAGCTATGAGGAAACAGATAAATTCAGCGGTGGGCAGACTCTTAACGATGCAACTCTCGCTGCAAGAGAAGCAGGTATCCTTGACGATCAGGGAACTTTCCTCATTTTCTGTTGTTATTCAAAGCATCTTCGCGAGATGTATATAAAGAAGGGCATCGACACAAAGATCTGGTACGATTCTATGTGCGACCTCAGATATAAGGCGATCGAATGCTTTAAGGTCCGCGGCTATTGGGGAAGCTTTGTTTCCGGTTGGTTCCCCGGATTTTTCAGCCTTGACCGCTTTGCACTTGGTAGACTTCAGTTTGAAAAATCTGCTTACGGTGAAGAGAAGATCGCTTACGATAAGCACGGCCTTAATATAAAGCACGGCGACCCCGTGCTTGAGGTGCATATACCCTCAAGCGGCAGAATGCCCTATGAAGAGGTTATGGCATCCTATAAGATGGCGTATGAATTTTTTCCTGAGTTTCGTATGAACGGACTCCTTCCCATTTGCGGAGCATCCTGGCTTTTCCATAAAGGCGTATACGATTCTGTTAAAAAGGGAACAAACGTTGATAAGTTCATAAACGACTATGAGGTTATCACAGCTTGGGACACACCCGATTTCCCCGATTGCTGGCGTATCTTTGATAAGGGATATTCAGGTAATCCAGATGACCTTCCCAGCTCAGGCAGTCTTCGCAAGGGTATCGTAGATTACCTTAAGGCAGGCGGAGTTATGGGCGAGGGCTTTGCGATTTTGATTTTTGACGGCGAAAAATGTGTTAATAACGGAGGCTATAATATATGAGAGCAATTGTTTCAGTAATCGGTAAGGATACATACGGCATTCTTGCAAAGGTAAGCGCTGTTTGCAGCGAAAATAAGGCAAATATCATTGACGTTACACAGTCTGTACTTCAGGAAATGTTTGCAATGGTAATGATGGTAGATATTTCTGCCCCCGAGTGCGATTTTTCCGCATTCAAGGCTTCTCTTGAGAAGACAGGCGAGGAGATCGGTATGCAGATCAATATTATGCACGAGGATATCTTCAATTCAATGCACCGCATCTGATTTGATTTAACCCTTTAGACGGAGGATAGTTATGCTTAATATAGGCGATATTATGGAAACCATCAAGATGATCCAGAACGAGAATCTTGATATCAGAACAATAACAATGGGAATCTCTCTGCTTGATTGCGCCGATCCCGATATTGATCGTGCTTGTGAAAAGGTTTATAACAAGATCGTAACAAAGGCAGGCAAGCTTGTAGAGGTAGGCGAGGAAATTTCTAAGCTCTACGGTATTCCGATCATTAATAAGAGAGTTTCAGTAACTCCCATTTCAATGCTCGTTGCATCCAGCGGCGGAGACCCTGTAAAGTACGCGCTTACACTTAACCGTGCGGCAGAGGCTATCGGCGTAAACTTCATCGGCGGATTTTCCGCTCTTGTACATAAGGGCTTTTCCGCAGGTGACAGAGAGCTTATCGCAGCAATCCCCGAGGCAATGGCAAAAACAACAAGAGTTTGCTCCTCTGTAAACGTTGGCTCCACAAAGGCAGGTATCAATATGGATGCCGTTGCTATGATGGGTCATATCGTTCGCGAGGCGGCAGAAAAAACAGTAGATGCTGACTGTATGGGCGCCGCAAAGATCGTAGTTCTTTGTAACGCTCCCGAGGACAACCCCTTTATGGCAGGCGCATTCCACGGCGTTGGCGAGCCCGATTGCGTTATCAACGTAGGCGTTTCCGGCCCCGGTGTTGTTAGAAGCGTTCTTGAAAAGCATCCCGATGAGGACTTAAACCAGGTTGCAGACCTTATTAAGAAAACAGCGTTTAAGATCACAAGAGTTGGTCAGCTTGTTGGTACAGAGGCATCAAAGCGTCTCGGCGTACCCTTCGGCATTGTCGACCTCTCTCTTGCTCCCACTCCTGCCGTTGGTGACTCCGTTGCTCACATTCTCGAGGCTATGGGTCTTGAGCAGTGTGGTACACATGGTACAACAGCTTGTCTCGCTATGCTTAACGACGCAGTTAAGAAGGGCGGCGTTATGGCTTCCTCTAACGTAGGAGGTCTCTCCGGCGCATTTATCCCCGTTTCCGAGGACGCAGGTATGATCGACGCGGCAAGAGCAGGCACACTCACTCTTGAAAAGCTTGAGGCTATGACAAGCGTTTGCTCCGTAGGTCTTGATATGATAGTAATCCCCGGCGAAACACCTGCTGAGGTTATTTCCGCTATCATTGCAGACGAAGCGGCCATCGGTATGGTAAACTTTAAGACAACAGCAGTTAGAGTTATCCCCGCAATCGGCAGAAAAGAAGGGGAAGAGCTTGAATTCGGCGGTCTCTTCGGCAGTGGTCCCGTAATGAAGATCAACGATAAATCTCCCGCAAAGTTCATTGCCCGCGGCGGCAGAATCCCCGCACCTATGCAGGCTCTTAAGAACTAAATGATTATAAGGTCACGGCTCTTTGCCGTGACCTTTGATTTTTTCAAAAAACATCAAAAAACTTTCAAAAAGGGTATTGACAAGACGGAGAGGGTGGGGTATAATAGCGGAGTAAAAGGAAGAA
>JAZQVW010000064.1:0-2257 GCA_045632025.1 Candidatus Avispirillum sp.
CTTGTTACCGAGCAGGAATTTGAGGCTATTGATAAAAAGATGGTCCAGCCCTCTGAAAGAGAGATCACGGAAACTCTCCGCAAAATGAGCAAGACCACTCCCGAGGACGAATTAAACTGCGGCTCCTGCGGATATAAGACCTGCCGCGAAAAGGCCATCGCCATTATTCAGGGCAAGGCGGATCTTTCAACCTGCCTCCCCTATCTGAGAGAAAAAGCAGAATCCCTCTCCGATAATATTATGACAAACTCCCCCAACGGAATTCTGCTCCTTAACGAAAACCTTGAAATTCAGAAAATAAACAACGTAGCTCTCCGTATCGTCAATATGCGAAACGCGGCAGACCTCTTGGGCGAGCCCGTTGTCCGCATTCTCGATCCCTCTGCATTCCTGCAGGTTATGAATACAGGAAGCACCATCAAGGACAAGAAGGTCTACCTTGCGGAATACGGAAAATACGTAGAAGAGAATATCGTTTACGATAAAAACTACCACACCCTCCTTTGCATCCTTCGTGATATAACCGAGCAGGAAACTGCCCGCGAGCACAGAGAAAATATTAACCGACAGACCGTTGAAACTGCCGACCGCGTTGTTGAAAAGCAGATGCGAATCGTTCAGGAGATCGCTTCTCTTCTCGGCGAAACAGCCGCAGAAACAAAGATAGCACTCACAAAGCTCAAGGAGTCTATCGATGAATAACCTCTGTATCGACATCGGCTATCAGAGCCTTAACCACGTTGGCGAGCAGCTTTGCGGAGACCACATCGACATCGTTGAGGCAGACGAAAACTCAACCGTTGTGGTTCTGGCAGACGGACTCGGAAGCGGAGTTAAAGCGAGCATCCTTTCAACTCTCACCTCAAAGATCATCTCAACTATGCTTGCAGCAGGTCTTTCAATTGAGGACTGCGTTGAAACCATTGCAGCCACACTTCCCGTTTGCTCCGTTCGTCAGGTTGCTTATTCAACCTTTACTATCATACATATCATCAATAACGAGGAAGCGGATATCATCCAATACGATAACCCTCAGGTGATCCTGCTCCGTAACGGAGAGAATTACGATTATCCCAAAACGGAAATGATCCTGGGAGATAAAAAGATATACCGCTCAAGAATAACCCTTCAGGAGGACGACATCTTCGTTGCAATGAGCGACGGATGCATCCACGCAGGCGTTGGACTCACTCTCAACTTCGGCTGGGAGAGAAAAGAGATCATCAGCTTCCTTGAAACCTTCGCACACGTGGGATTCACCGCGAAAACTCTTGCAACCATGCTTGCAGACGAATGCAATAAGCTCTATGGCTTTGAGCCGGGAGATGACACCACCGTCTGCGCCATCAGAGTTCGCCGCCGCGAGCCTATGAATCTTCTCTTTGGCCCGCCCTCAAATCCCGACGATGCCAACCGAATGATGGCCCTCTTTTTCGCTAAGCAGGGCAAACATATCGTTTGCGGAGGAACGACCTCCTCTATTGCCGCAAAATATCTGGGCAAGCCCCTGAAGCCCAGCCTTAATTTCCTTGACCCCGAGATCCCGCCAACTGCGGAGCTTGAGGGCGTTGACCTGGTTACCGAGGGCGTTATCACAGTCAATCGCGTTGTTGAATACGCCAAGGACCATCTGGGCGAAAATAAATGCTATGAAAAATGGAGCGTTGCCCGAGACGGCGCCTCCCTTATATCCCGTCTGCTCTTTGAAGAAGCAACGGACATAAATTTCTTTGTTGGACGAGCTGTTAATCCCGCCCATCAAAACCCCGACCTCCCCATCAACTTCCATATCAAGATGAACTTGGTTGAGGAGCTGTCTGCCTGCCTTAAGAAAATGGGCAAAAAAATAAAAGTTATATACTTCTGAGAGGAATAAAACAATGGCTAAGATCAGAAAGTTTGACACTAAGGTTCAGCATTTGAAATATAAGGTTCTCCGCGAGGTTGCCCGCTACGCTTGGCAGGGAACGCTTGCTGAAAACCTCCTTAACATCCCCGAGATCATCTTCCCCGGCAAGGACCCCACAATGCGCTGCTGCGTTTATAAGGAAAGAGCTATCGTCGGAGAGAGGATCAAGATGGCTATGGGCGGAGATAAGTTCAACCCCAACGTTATCGAGGTTATTGATATCGCCTGCGACGAATGCCCCATGGGCGGCTACGAGGTTTCTGCAGCTTGCCGCGGATGCCTTGCGCATCGTTGCGAGGACGTTTGTAAGCGCGGAGCTATCACCTTTGACGAGCATCAGAAGGCTCA
>JAZQVW010000065.1:0-7293 GCA_045632025.1 Candidatus Avispirillum sp.
AAATTTATGATTGTGTTGAATGCGGGACGTCGAGGGAGCCGTCCCCTACCGTCATCAAATCTGCTAAACGATAATTTAGCGGTAAAACGTTATTTGATATTTGTAGGGACCGACGTCCTCGACGGTCCGATATCAAACATATGTAATTTTTAATATTTGATAGGTTGAATCTTATTATCAATTATAGCAAGTCTAAATCCTTCGTTTGCGGACCGTCGGGGACGCCGGTCCCTACGGGGTTATACCGCTAAACGATAATTTATCCGCACATATAAACAAATCCCAGAAAAATTTCACATTTGTTTAGACACAGTTTAAAAATATGTAGTATACTAATACTGTAAAATAATGTTAAAAAGGCGGGATAAGCTTGATAGAGGAAAAGGACGAAAAAATTGAGGCGTTTGAGCATGCCGTGATGCCCTTTAATTTGAGCGGGGCAGATATTTTTGAGTTTGTTCACCAGAAAAGCGAGGAATTTATGAAGCTTATGGCATACTATCGCTGTGCCATGATGGAGATCGAAACCAAGCTTAACGTTCTCAACGAGGAGTTTTCCCTCAGATATGATCGCAATCCTATAAACAGCATAAAAACAAGACTCAAGACTGCTTCAAGCATCAGAGAAAAGCTTGAGAGACGCGGCCTTCCCGTAACGGCAGACGCGCTTGAGAAAAACATATACGACGTTGCGGGCATCCGAGTTATCTGTTCCTTCCCCGATGACGTTTATATGCTTGCAGACGCTCTTCTTTCTCAGGACGATATAATCCTCATTGAGAAAAAGGACTATATTGCAAGCCCTAAAAAGAATGGCTACAGAAGCCTCCATCTCATAATCGAGGTGCCCATATTCCTTGCCCGCGAAAAGAAGACCATGAAGGTGGAGGTTCAGCTTCGCACTATTGCTATGGACTGCTGGGCAAGCCTTGAGCATCAGCTTAGATATAAAAAGGATTTTGAGTTCACCTCGGAAATGGCCCACGAGCTTGCTCTCTGTGCAAATCTCAGCGCAGAGCTTGACGTTCGTATGGATGCTCTTCGCAAGATAGTAACGGAGGATTCCAATGGATAAAAATTTCAAGAAAAGCCTTATTTTGGTGGTAGTTGGCGTGGCGCTTTTTGCGGCGCTTCTCAATCTTTCCTCCATATTTAGCTTCGCGGCGAAAATATTCGCCATTCTTCTGCCCATTTTTGTGGGTCTCGTAATTGCCTTCGTTTTAAACGTGCCCACAAAGGGCTATGAAAGGCTGCTTCTGAAGCTTTTCAAAAAGGATTTCAAGGCAAAGGAAAGGCTCGTTTCCATCCTCAGCCTTGTGCTGACCCTGCTTTCTATCTTGGTGATAATCGTTCTTGCGGCAACTCTCGCCGTGCCTGAGCTTGTGTCCTCGGTAAAGAGCATCTATTCTCAGATACAGGCAAAGCTTCCCGAGCTTATTGCTATGCTTGACAGCTATAATATAGACACAACAAAGATAACGGAGCTTGTTAAAAATATAAACGTCAATAGCTTCCTTTCAACTCTCACAACGGGCGCAGGAAGCATCCTCTCCTCCGTTTGGAGCTTTGCAACCACAACGGTTTCGGGCGTTTCAACAACCATTTTTGCCCTCGTTATTTCCATATACGTTCTGCTTGATAAGAAAAACCTTTCAAGACAGGTGAAAAAGCTGATGTATGCAACCTTGAAAAAGGAAGCAACGGATAAGGCCTGCGAAATAGGCGCGCTTTCCGTTGAGACCTATTCTAAGTTTCTCTCCGGTCAGATGATCGAGGCTGTTATTCTCGGATCTCTTATTTTCATCTCCTTCAGCATCTTCCGTCTGCCTTATGCGGCGCTTATCGCCTTTCTCACAAGCTGCTTTGCCTTCGTGCCCTACGTCGGTGCGTTTGCATCCTGTGCTATCGGCGCGTTTCTTATCCTTCTTGATTCTCCCGAAAAGGTGCTGACCTGCCTTATCGTGTATCTCGTGGTTCAGTTCGTGGAAAATCAGTTTATCTATCCTCACGTGGTTGGCGGCTCAGTTGGCCTCAGCCCACTCTGGACTCTTATGGCCGCTATTATCGGCGCTAACCTCTTCGGTATCGTGGGTATCATCTTCTTTATCCCCCTTGCAGCAGTAGTTTATACGCTTCTTCAAAGGCATATAAATAAGAAAATTAACGTTGAACAATAAGACGTTCATTTTTGGTAGGGGACGGCGCCATCGACGTCCCGATTCAAATACGATCATATTTTATGCGGGCGTTGAAAGAACGCCCCTACGAGACAGCTGTAATTTTAGGCCAAACCCGTAGGGGCGAACTTTGTTCGCCCGTTCGATATATAACCATACAGTTTTTGGAGTTTCTGTCAATCGTCTCTACCGGATTTTCACAACTAACAAAAAAGGCTGATGCGAAAAGCATCAGCCTTTTTGTTTGACCTAATATCATTGTTCTGCATAGTGTTTTAAAACTTCCACGTAAGCTACGTTGATACACGGTGCGGTATATTCCTCATAATCATCCGAGTAGGTATATAAGGTAGTTTCCTCGGCTCCTTCGCCGTACACGGTGAGCATATCGCCCGCAATATAATTTCGGGAGGAATCCTGAATGCAATCGCGTATAATGATCACAAAATCTCCACCATCTCCGGCGTGGCAAATATAGTACACGGGGTAGGGATTGTTGTTATATTGAGCTTCAGGGTCAACGATTTTTTGGTCGATAATTACGTCGAAACAGACAAATTTGTTTACATATTCGTCGCCGCCGCGATAGAATTCTTCAGCGGTGATGCTCTCGCATTTTACAACGTATTCTTCTCTTGAAAGCGATGTATCAACGGGCTTATCAAAGATGTTTGAAATATTGCCCAGCATACCGAACAAGCTTAAGCCAAGATAGGGCAGGGCAAGCCAGACGATTGCGGCAATACCTATACCAACCTTAAGTGACTTTTTATGAGGGCTTGTGAAAAGCAGGATAAGACCGATCACGGGGGCGATAAAGAGGGCAATTGCGATCACCCACCAGCTATGATACCATTCCATAAAGGTAACGGTGCGAGAGGAGGAATTACCTTTTCTCTTTTTCTGCTTAACGGGCTTTCTGTTGCCTGCGCGAAACTCCTCGGGGCAAACTTTGCCGCAAAGAGGGCAGTTGTCGCCTGCGAAAAAGCATCCGCAATCGGGACATTTGTTTAAATCGGGGCGATCAATTTCTTCGCCGTCGTATGCTCCGAGAAATCTTCCCATAGTAAAACACTCCTAAATAAATTACTACCTTAAGTATATCACACCGACAACGGAAAGTCAATTTACATAAAGAGCTTTTTAAGGGGCAGGGCGTCCTTAAAATCGAAATACTTTTCAAAAAGGCGGGAGCAAAGGCCGATGGTGTAGCCGTTAAAGAGGGCGCAGAAAACTGTTCCCAGCTTAACTCCCTCAAAATGCCAGAGCCCAAAGAAGACGAAGGACATTATGATGCTGATAATGCAGCTTACGCAGTCATAGCCTGTTTTAAACTTAGTGATGCTGATATTGAATTTGGCGGAAAGCTCCTTAACGAATAATTCGTATGCCTCGGGTGAAATATACGTATGAAAGAACATAGAAACTCCCACGGAGCAAACGAGCATACCAACGAGGAAGAATACGACTCTCATAAGCGTCCCTATCTCACCCGTAAGCGCAACGAGAGCGATGGCGCCGTCAAGGGCGAAGCCGTAAATAACAGCCGTTGCAAAGGAGAAAAGATAGGAAAGCTTGAAGCGGCGAAGGAATACAGTCATAAGAATGAGAAGCACCGCCTGAAGGGAATATTCAGCCATTCCGAAGGAGAAGAAGGGGAATATCTCGGAAAGCTTCAGATGGAGGATGTACGCGGGGGAGACTACCATTGACATACCGAAATCCGCTTTTTCCATAAGCGCCGTGCCAATAGCCAGAGTTATGATGCCGATAATATAGGCAAGCTCTGTATAAAAGGTTTTCTTTTTCATAAAAACTCCGTAAAAATAGAAATAGCCCCCAACATTTGATATAGAAATGTTGAAAGCTGGAGATATTTTATCATATAGGCTATAAAAATGCAAGGATTTTTCCATTTTAGAATAAATTACTTGAAAAACGCCAAAATTTTAATAGCTATGTGACTGTGTCACATAAAACCTACCAAAAAAGTAGTATAATAAAAATGCTGTATAACATTGACATAACACGACAATAATGGTATACTATTTATTTGTAGAAGAAGTGTTTTTCTTCTAAGAAAGGCAGATAAAACAATGAGAGTTTACGCAGATAATGCCGCAACAACTCCTATTTCGGAGCATGCTAAGGCAGAAATGATTAAATATATGGATGCGGAATATGAAAACGCATCAAGTCTCCATTCCTTCGGTCAGAGTGCAGCTGCAGCTCTTGCAGAGGCAAGAGAGCGCATTGGCAAGTGCATCGGCGCTGACGCAGGCGAAATTTATTTCACATCCGGCGGTAGCGAGGCAGATAACCAGGCTATCATCTCCGCGGCTCACTTCGGCGCAAAGAAGAACAAGAAGCATATCATCTCCACAAAGATCGAGCATCACGCTGTTCTTCACACACTTGACCGCCTTAAGAAGGAAGGCTTTGAGATCACACTTCTTGAGGTTGATGCAAACGGTCTTATTTCAGCTGAGCAGGTTAAGGAGGCTCTTCGTGAGGACACTTGCCTTGTAACAGTTATGTTTGCAAACAACGAGATCGGTACGATTATGCCCATTGCTGAGATCGGCGCGATCTGCCGCGAGAAGAAGATTATGTTCCATACAGACGCAGTTCAGGCGGCAGGACATCTTCATATTGACGTTAAGGCGATGAATATCGATATGCTTTCCATCTCCGCTCATAAGTTCCACGGACCTAAGGGCATCGGCGCGCTTTACTGCAGACGCGGCGCTTATATCGAGGCTATCATCAGCGGCGGCGCTCAGGAAAAGGGCAAGAGAGCCGGCACAGAAAACCTTCCCGCTATTATGGGTATGGCGGCGGCTCTTGAGGATGCGGTTGCAACAATTGATGAAAACGCTGAAAAGCTTTGCAAAATGAGAGATAAGCTCATCTCCGAGCTTTCCAAAATAGAAAAGACTATCGTTAACGGCGACAGAGTAAAGCGTCTTCCCGGTAACGTAAATATGTGCTTCCAGGGCATTGAGGGTGAGAGCCTTCTTCTGATGCTTGATATGTTCGGCATCGCGGCTTCCTCAGGATCTGCCTGCACATCCGGATCTCTTGATCCCAGCCACGTGCTTTTGGCGCTTGGCCTTCCCCATGCAGTTGCTCACGGCTCACTCCGCCTCTCTCTCTCCGAGTATACAACAGAGGCTGAGGTTGACCATATTATCGAGTGTGTTCCCAAGGTTGTTGAGCGCCTTCGTGAAATGTCTCCCGTTTGGGAAAAGATCCTTCGCGGAGAAGAAATTTTATAATTTAATTGAGGTGAATTAATATGGCATACAGCGCAAAGGTTATGGACCATTTCCAGAACCCCAGAAACGTAGGTAAAATTGAAGACGCAAGCGGCGTTGGCGAGGTTGGCAACGCAAAGTGCGGCGATATCATGAAGATATATCTTAAGATCGAGGACGACGTTATCGTTGACGTAAAGTTCAACACTTTCGGCTGCGCATCTGCGATCGCAACAAGCTCTATGGCTACAGAGCTTATTAAGGGTAAGCCCGTTTCCGAGGCTCTTACTCTTACAAACAAGGCAGTTGTTGAGGCTCTCGACGGTCTGCCCCCTGTAAAGATCCATTGCTCTGTTCTTGCAGAGGAAGCAGTTAAGGCTGCTATCAAGGATTATTACGACAGAAACGGCATTGAATACGATGCTGATCTCTTTGGCGAGAGCGGCTGCTCCAATTGCTGCCACTGCGACTAATTTAAAAGTGAACCCCAAGCCGTCTTCCGACGGCTTGAGGACCCCTTACAAACAAGGAAAAGCGGCGTTTTTTGCGCCGCTTTTTGCAAATAGATTCCATAGGAGATATCGATGGATAAGAAAAAGGTTTTGCTTGCTATGAGCGGAGGAGTTGATTCCTCGGCCGCGGCAGTTTGCCTGCAGAATGCAGGATATGAATGTCTTGGCGCAACTATGCTGATGCAGGATGCGGGAGCCGCGGGTGTGGACGATGCCCGTGCCGTAGCAGAAACGCTTGGTATGGATTTTTCCGTCCTTGACGTGAGAGAGCAGTTTAAAAAAGAGGTTATGAACGAGTTTATTGCGTCTTATCTCAGAGGTGAAACTCCCAATCCCTGTATCGTGTGCAATAAAAAGCTGAAATTCGGTCTTTTTGACGATTATGCAAGGGAGATCGGCGCTGATTATATTGCGACGGGGCATTATGCAAGCGTTGTGAAATACGGCGACCGCTATGCCATCAAGAAGGGCGCAGACGAGCGCAAGGACCAGAGCTACGTGCTTTATAATTTAACTCAGGAAACTCTCAGCCGCCTTATTCTGCCTCTCGGAAATATGGAAAAGGCAGAGGTAAGAGCCCTTGCTCTTGAGGCATCCCTTAAGAATGCGGAAAAGAAGGAAAGTCAGGATATATGCTTTGTTCCCGACGGCGACTACGTTGGATTTATTGAGAGGGCGCTTGGAACTACAACTCCCGAGGGCGATTTCGTTCTTCGTGATGGAAAGGTCATGGGCCGCCACAAGGGTATTATCAGATATACTATCGGTCAGCATAAGAAGCTTGGTCTTGGTATCCATACGCCTCTTTACGTGCTTGAAAAGGACGCTGAGAACAACCGCATTATTCTCGGCTCAAACGAGGATCTGTTTGTCACAACGGTTGAGGCAAAGGATATTAATTGGATGGCAATAGAGAAGCCCGACGGTCCTATCCGCGCCCTTGCAAAGATCCGCTATAAGCATAAGGAACAGAGCGCGACTATCGAGGTGGTGGGCGAGGACAGAGTTCGTGTTGTCTTTGACGAGCCTCAGAGAGCCGCAACCCCCGGTCAGGCCGTTGTTTTCTATGATGGAGACACAGTCCTCGGCGGCGGAACAGTGGTATAAATAAATGCAGAATGCTGAGTGCAGAATGCAGAATGATTGGTGCGCCCTACAGATATAAAATAGCGTTCCACACATAGATTATCGTTTAGCGCAATTAATTACCGTAGGGCGGGGACACTGGCCCCGCCGCAAGATACGTATTATCAAACGGCGGCCCCGGTGTGACCGCCCTACAGTTAAATGTAATTAATACGCTAAATTATCGTTTAGCGGTATAACTCCGTAGGGACCGGCGTCCCC
>JAZQVW010000066.1:0-2006 GCA_045632025.1 Candidatus Avispirillum sp.
TTTCCGAAAACGTACATATCTTCTCCTCTCCCGAGCTTTCATATTTTGATTTCCCCCAGCTTGGCGCAAGAGTTTACGGCTACGCCTTCACAAGCCAGTATATGAAGGAATGCCCCATTGAAAATAAGACTGCGGACGGAGAGATGATAAGCATCCTTTGCGCTCACGGCGACACGGCATCCCCCCTTTCTCAGTATTGTCCCATTATGCCCTCCGCTCTCAGCGCATTCGGCGCTGACTATGCGGCGCTTGGCCATATCCATTCTCCCGAGGCGGCAAACGACGCCCTCTGGCAGAAGAATATTTCCGCCGCTTACTGCGGTTGCCCTCAGGGCCGCGATTTCGGCGAGTGCGGCGTCAAGGGCGCGTGGCTTATTGATATCACAAAGGAGGACGGCAAGGCAGAGGTCAAGCGAGAGTTCGTTCCCTTTTCAGGAAGCGTTTACGAGGACAGAGAGGTCAGCGTTGAGGGCGCGGAAACAGCGTCTGAGATCATCAGCGAGATCAGAACCTATATAGAGGACGAGGATCTTTTTGAGAACACCCATCTTCGCATCACTCTCACGGGTCATACAGCCCCCGGTCTCGTTGCCGCCTGCGACGAGATAGCAGAGCAGTGCAAGGAAAATCTTCTTTCTCTCACAGTTGAGGATGCAACTCTTCCCCTTATGTCATCTGCAGAGCTTGAATGCGACCGCGGCATCAAGGGCGAGGTTTACCGTCTTTTGGCGGACACCATTGAAAACGGAAGCGCCGAGGAGAGAAAAACAGCGATCGCGGCTCTCCGTTATGCCTTGGCGGCTCTCGGCGGCGAAACCATCTGACGAAAGGAAGGAAAGCTATGTTTATTAAAACCATTCATATTGATTCCTTCGGCGGAGTCAGAGGAAAAACAATAGAGCTTGGCCGCGGCCTCAATATTATTGAAGGCGCAAACGAAAGCGGAAAAAGCTCCGTTGCAATGTTTATAAAGTTTATTTTCTACGGACTTTCCGGTCGCGGTGCAGACGGAGCCATGAGCGAGCGCCGCCGCTACGTTAACTGGGAAACGGGAAGCGCCGCAGGCTATATCATTCTTGAAAAGGGCGGGGTGACCTACCGTGTTTCAAGAGAATTATACGTTTCCGATGATGCGGCTCGCGAGAGAGTCAGCGTTATAAACGAGGAAACAGGCGAGAAGATGTTTAAGGGAGAGGTTCCCGGAATGGCTCTTCTTCGTATGCCCGAGCAGATGTTTTACAATTCTGTTTTCGTTCGTCAGCTGTCTGACGCGGCAATTGACGGAAACGGAATGAGCGAGGCTATTGAAAACATTCTCTATTCAGGCGACGAGGAGGTCAGCACCCGCCGCGCAGTTGACCGTCTTGAGAAAACAAGAAAGGCTCTGCTTCATAAAAACGGAAACGGAGGCAGGATATACGATATCCGCCGCGAAAAGACCCGCCTTGAGGCCGAATTAAAGGAAGCAATGGTGAAAAACGCGGAGATAATGGATATTGAAAGCGCAGTTTCCGATAGTAACGACCTTATTGCGTCAAGAGAGCGTAATGCCGCCCGCCTTGACGAGATAGTTTCAAGCTATGATAAATTCAGAAAACTTGATTCTCTTAACGAGCTTGAAAAGCTTGAAGGGGAAAGAGCAAGACTTAAGGCTGTTCTTGACGGCTATCGCACCGTTGAGGAGATAGAGCGCGACTGCGAGGAGCTTCGCAATATTGCATCAAAGCGTCGCGAGGCTGAAATGAAGCTGAGAACAGTTCGTATGAACATAAACGCTCTTGATAAAACTCTTCCTCCCCCCATAAGCGAGGAGGAAAAGGAAAAGGACAGACGCGACGTTTCAAATGCAAGAGCCGCTCTTGCTAAAAAGAAGAGCACCTTCGGATTTTCCCTTGCGATGTTCGTCCTTTCCGTTCTTTGCGGCGCGGGCGCGGCATTCCTTATGGGAATAGACCCCTCGCTCACTCTCGTAGCAGCGGCAGCGGCAGGAGCGATGCTTCTTGTCG
>JAZQVW010000067.1:0-12677 GCA_045632025.1 Candidatus Avispirillum sp.
TGTTTAGGGGAGGTGGCACAGCGTCAGCTGTGACGGAAGGGTAGAAAAAGAATGACTGTGTTAAGAAGTCTACCCTTCAGTCTCACTGCGTTCGACAGCTCCCCTAAGATAGGGGAGCCTCATATTACCCGTAGGGCGGGGACACCGGCCCCGCCGTGCCCAAAGGTCAACATACATTAACAAAACATAAAATTTATGATTGTATTGAAGGCGGTGGGAGTAAACCCCCGCCCTACGAGACAGACGCAATTGAACCTTCACCTGTAGGGGCGAACTGTGTTCGCCCGCCCGAAATGCAATCATACGTTTTACATTATATCAATGCATGTTACCTTTTCGTTACGGCGGGAGTAAACCCCCGCCCTACGGTTATCAAATTTCGTGCAATCTAAGCCCAGACGCCTCATCCGTCTGCTTCGCAGCCACCTTCCCCCCGGGGAAGGCTAACGCGCTAAATCATCATTTATGTAACCAAGTCACAGAAACTACATATAAAAATGGGTATACTATAGACAGAAAGAGGGAAAACCTCAACATTTACCGAAAAGGAGATAATACAATGGCAGCTATAAAGATTACAAGTGCAAACTTTGATGAGATAATAAACGGCGACAAGCCCGTTCTTCTTGACTTCTTCGCATCCTGGTGCGGTCCCTGCAAGATGCTCTCCCCCATAATCGAGGAGATCGCGGCTGAGCGCGAGGACTACGCCATCGGCAAGATAGACGTTGACGCCGAGCCCGAGCTTGCAAGCCGATTCAACGTTTTCTCTATCCCCACGCTTGTGCATATGAAAAACGGAGAGATCATCTCTCAGATCGCAGGCGCTCGCCCCAAGGCGGCTATCCTTGCAATGCTTGACAATGAATAACAAACAAAAAAGAGGTCCGAGGACCTCTTTTTTTTATTTTATTACCACTGCTGTTTCGGGGGCGAGAATGCCGTTGAAGGGTTCGCCTGTCAGCGCGTTTGTGCCTGTTACCTCGCAGTTTACGTTGGTTTTATTAACGTTTGCCGCAACGATGAGCTTTTCGTCGCCCTCTGCGCGCTCAAACATTATAAAGCCCTTGCTATGCTTCAGCACGCGGAAATAGCCTTCCTTAAGAACGCTTTCACTGCGGCGCAGCTCTCCAAGCTTTTTATAATGCTCCACAAGCTCCGCTTCCTCATCGCCCCAGGGGAACGTTGCTCGGCAGAAAGGATCGTGATATCCCTCAACGCCTGCCTCGTCGCCGTAATAAACGGAGGGAACTCCGTATACTGTATACTGGATGAGGGATGCGATCTTCAGAAGCTTGATACCGCGGGCTCTGTTCTCGGGGGACATCTTACGAACGGAGAGATCTCTGTTTGAAAGGCCCAGAGTGTTATGTCCAACGTCTCCAAGCTCTGTAAGGATTCTATCCGTATCGTGTGTGCCAACGATATTCATAAGGCTATCGCTTACGCTCTTGGGATAGGATGCATAAAGGCTTGTTAATGTGTTTGCAAGGTCGGCCGCGTTTCCGCTGAGAACGTAGTTCATAACCGACGTTCTGAAGGGATAGTTCATAACGCTGTCAAGCTGGCCGCCCTGAAGATATCTTCTGCGGCTGCCGTAAGCAACCTTATCGGCCGCGTTTTCCCAAACCTCGCCTATAATTACAGCCTCGGGGTCTGCCTTTTTAACTGCCACACGAAGCTCGTCAAGGAATATATCGCAAAGCTCGTCGGCAACGTCAAGTCGCCATCCGCCTGTGCCGCGTTTTACGTATTTCGCGCAAATACCGTCGTCGGCGTTAAAATAGTCTCTGCATTCCTTATTATTATGATTAAGTCGGGGCAAAATTTCAATTCCCCACCAGCTATCGTATTTTCCGTCGGGCTTGAAGCAGAACCAATCGCGATAGGGAGATTCCTTGCTCTGCCAAGCGCCAAGGCTATCGTACTTGCCGCGGCGGTTGAAATAGATACTATCGTCGCCCGTATGGTTGAAAACGCCGTCCAAAATGACCTTGATGCCAAGCTTTTTGGCCTCGGCAATGAGATTATCAAGCGCCTCATCACCGCCAAGGGCCTCATCAACCTGATTATAGTCGCCCGTGTCGTATCTATGGTTGGAATACGCCTTGAAGATAGGGTTAAGATATATTACCGTTACGCCCATTTCGTGAAGATAAGGCAATTTCTCCGCAACGCCCCAGAGGTCGCCGCCATAGAAAAGATTATTCTCAAGATGAGCGCCGGGATAGAGGCTATACTGGGAAATGGGGGCAGACCAATCGCTTTCGTACACTGCGTCCGCTCTGTCCTGCTTCGCCTTTCCGCTCTTATAGAATCTATCGGGGAAGATCTGATACATTGTGCCGCCACGGAACCACTTGGGTGTGTCAAAATCCTTATCATACACTGTAAGCATAAAGAATTTGCCGGGGCGCTTTTCAAGATCGAAATGAACGTTATCGTAGGTGCAGGTAAAGAGGACCTCATAGCCGCGATTGAGAAGGAAGGTGTAATAATACAGACCAACTCCGAATTTGGCCATTTCGATCTCTATTTCGTACACGCCGTCGTCCACCCACTTAAGGTCAAGATCCATATCGGGATGACCGTCACGATGAACGCGCATAGTTACGGCAGTTACCCCGAAGGCTCTGTCGCATTTTACTGTCCATTTGATCTTTTCAGCCTCAGAAAAGGCGCCGAAAAGGGTAACGTCCCTCTCGCCGCAATGCTTTTCGATTGAAACTGTTTTATTTGCCGCCAATTTATCGGCCATTTTTATAAGCATAACTGTTTGATCCTTACTCTTTTATACCAAAAGGCAGGTCAGGGCGATTTTTAACGTCGCCTGACCTGTCGATATTGCGGATTTAATTATATTTAAAATATAAATTAACCCTTGATAAGTCTCTCAATGTTCCAGATGCGGTCAGCATATTCCTTGATGCTTCTGTCAGCAGCAAACTTGCCTGCGCCTGCGATATTGTAGAGAGATCTCTTGTTCCATTCCTTCTGATCTGCATATACCTGGGAAACCTTCTGCTGAGTTCTTCTGTAGGACTCGAAGTCTGCCATGCACATGAAGGGGTCGGAGTGGAGGAGATATTCAGCGATGTGAGAGAAGGACTCGCCGTTGTAGCCGGCGCTGAGGCTGTTTACAACCTGCTGGAGAACCTGGTTCTCGTGATAGTACTTAGAGCTCTTATAATCCATAGCATAGATATACTGAGCCTCTTCAGCTGTGAGACCGAATGTGAACATATTTGCTTCACCGGCCTGCTCCATCATTTCGATGTTAGCGCCGTCAAGTGTGCCGATTGTGAGGGCACCGTTGATCATGAGCTTCATACAGCCTGTACCGCTTGCTTCCTTACCTGCAAGAGAGATCTGCTCGGAGAGCTCTGCTGCGGGAACGAGAGCCTCTGCCATTGTTACGCAGTAGTTCTCGATGAATACAACGCGAAGCTTTTCGCTGATTTTCTTATCCTTTGCGATCTCCTGGCTGAGGCACCAAATAAGCTTGATGATCTCCTTAGCCATATGATATCCGGGAGCTGCCTTTGCACCGAAGATGAATGTTCTGGGCTGGATATCGAGATCGGGGTTTTCCTTGAGCATCTGATAGAGATGAATGATGTTCATTGCATTCATAAGCTGACGCTTATACTCGTGGAGACGCTTGATCTGAACGTCGAAGAGAGAATCTGTGTTAAGAACGATGCCTGTCTTTTCCTTCATAAGCTTAGCGAACTTAACCTTGTTCTGAGCCTTGATCTTGCCAAGCTTTTCAAGAACTGCATCATCGTCTGCGAACTTGCGGAGTCCTGCAAGCTCTGTGGGATCCTTCTTAAAGCCATCGCCAACGCACTCTGTGATGAGCTTGGAAAGCTCGGGGTTGGAATAGCAGAGCCATCTGCGGTGAGCGATACCGTTTGTTACGTTATCAAACTTCTCGGGCCAGAGGCGATAGAAATTCTTGAATGTGATATCGCGGAGGATACCGGAGTGGATCTCGGATACGCCGTTTACGTGGTGAGAGCCGATGATCGCAAGGTTTGCCATATGAACCTGGCCGTTTGCTACAACTGCCATTTCAGCAATTCTGTCCCAGTTGCCGGGGAACTTTTCCCAGATCTCGTGGCAGAAGCGCTCGTTGATCTCCTTAATGATCATATAAAGTCTGGGCAGGCGGAGACGGAAGATATCCTCGCTCCACTTTTCAAGAGCCTCGGGAAGAACTGTATGGTTTGTATAGGAGCATGTGCGGCAAACGATATCCCATGCCTTATCCCAATCCATGCAGAAGTCGTCCATAAGGATACGCATAAGCTCGGGAACGCACATTGCGGGGTGTGTATCATTGATGTGGATTGCAACCTTATCGGGAAGTGTTTCGATGTTGCCGTAAACTGCCATATGGTCACGAATGATGCTCTGGCAGGATGCACTTACCATAAAGTACTGCTGTGTGAGACGGAGAACCTTACCGTCGTAGTTGTTATCAGCGGGGTAAAGAAGCTTACAGATGATATCTGCAGCAAGGGACTTCTGAGAAACGCTGTCGCCGTAGCCGCCTGTGTAGTCGCCGATAGCGAGGCGCTCGGGAGCTGCTGCTCTTGCCTTCCAGAGGCGGAGCTGAGAAACAGCGTCGGAATCCGCGCCGCTCATCATCATATCATAGGGAACTGCTTCGATCGTTTCGCAGTTATCGTATACGATAGAATGTCTGCCCTCGTCCCAGATCTCTCTTACCTGGCCGCCGAAGCGAACCTTATAAACTCTGTCCTCACGGGGTGTGAGCCAGATGCCGCCGCCGGGGAGCCAGTTATCGGGAAGCTCAACCTGGTGGCCGTCTACGATTCTCTGCTTAAAGAGACCGTATTCATAGCAAAGAGAGAAGCCTGTTGCGGGATAATCAAGAGAAGAAAGAGAGTCGATGAAGCAAGCGGCAAGACGGCCGAGACCACCGTTACCGAGACCTGCATCGGGCTCGCATTCATAAAGATCGTCAAGCTTATGGCCCATAGAAGAGAGGGCCTTCTTATAAGTTGCATCGAGCCCGAGGTTGCAAAGGTTGTTCTTGAGGCTGCGGCCTACAAGATATTCCATACACATATAATATACACGCTTTGCGCCCTCTTCGTTTACCTTCTTCTTGAATTCCTGACGCTTAGCGGAGAGAATATCGCGAACGGTGAGTGCTGCCGCCTTATACATCTGTTCCTTGGATGCTTCTTCAGGTGTGCATCCGAAATATCTGGACAGCTTGGATTCAATGCTTGCCTTTACTTCGGCAGTGTTAGGGGAATAATTCATGGATTTTGTTTTTCCTTCCGGGTTTTGTTTATATTTCTATTTAAAAATTTTTAATTGATTTTAAAAATTTTATGTTTAGCGATTTTTACATTTCCTCGTAGAGGTCATAGTATGCCTCGGCTGATCTCTTCCAGGAGAAGTCCACTCGCATAACGCGCTGCTGAAGTCTTCTCAGCTCTGCCTGATCGCTGTAGAGGGACATGGCAAGAACAAGCTTTTCATAAAGCGCCTTGGGAGCATACTGAACGAAGGTGAGTCCGTTTCCGCTGACAGTGCCGTTCTGGCTGCTATAGTCCTTTATAGTATCGTAAAGGCCGCCTGTCTGTCGGGTGATGGGAACAGCTCCGTATCTGGATGCGATCATCTGAGCAAGACCGCAGGGCTCGCTCTTTGAGGGCATAAGGAAAAAGTCGGCTGCGGCATAGACTCTGCGGGAGAGGCTTCGGTCGAAGGTGATGAGGGCTCTCATCTTTTCGGGATATGCCT
Source organism: Candidatus Avispirillum sp. (assembly GCA_045632025.1). Taxonomy (GTDB): domain Bacteria; phylum Bacillota; class Clostridia; order Oscillospirales; family CAG-272; genus Avispirillum. The sequence goes on from JAZQVW010000067.1 coordinate 5,785, forward strand.
CCTCAAGCCATCTGAAAAAGCTTTCGTATTCATATTCGCCTGTGCCGAGAACTATCAGCTGAACGTCGTTTGCAAGGAGCATATGGGAGATCTTATGAACAAGGTCTATTCCCTTATGGGCTGCAAGGCGGGTTATCATAGCGAACACGGGAACGTCTTTCTCCGGAAGAGAAAGCTCCTTCTGAAGGGCAGTTTTGTCAATTTTCTTGCCACTTATACTGCGCCACATATATTTTTTCGCGATAGCATCGTCGGTATGGGGGTCAAAAAGCTCCTCGTCGATACCGTTGATGATTCCGCAAAGCTTATTTTCGTTTTTCTGCAGCATAGAATGGAGGCCGCAAGCATATTCCTCGGTTTTGATCTCCTCTGCATAGCGGGGGCTGACCGTCGTCACTCTGTCGGCAGATTCAATTGCCGCCTTCATAACGTTCAAAGCGCCGTCAAACTCAACCAGCTCTGCATATTTCCAAGGGAGAGAAAAGAGATCGTTTAAATTCTGCATCCCGAATTTTCCCTGATATTCAATATTATGAATAGTGAAAACCGTTCTTACATTATTATATTTCTCATTTGTCTCGCCCATATGGCGGATATACACAACGCTGAGCGCGCTATGCCAATCGTTTGCATGGAGAATGTCGGGATAATAGTCCATTTCGCTCATCATCTGAGCAACTGCGCGGGAGAAGAACGCAAAGCGCTCTCCGTCGTCGTAATGGCCGTAAAGTCCCTCACGCTTGAAATAAAACTCGTTGTCGACGAAATAAAAGGTCACACCGTTCATACTGAGGCTGAGAACGCCGCAATACTGATTGCGCCAGCCAAGCTGCACGGTGAATATCTTTTCTGTTTTCATCTGCTTTCGCCAATTTTCGCCAACACAGCCGTAAAGCGGAAGCGCAACTCTGATGTCGGCACCCTCGCCCATATATTCAGAAACGGCCTTAGGAAGGCTGCCCATAACGTCGCCAAGTCCTCCGCTGGAGGCAAAGGGGGAGCATTCTGAGCCAACGTAAAGTATTTTCTTCATTGTTACCACCAATCAATATATCAACAAAGACGAGTTTTATACGAAAACCGAGATAAAAAATCGGTAAAAATAAAATCACAAAGGGGTGACTCGAGGCTAAATCGTCGCTTGGAGCGGCAAAGCAACTTCACTGCGCTTCGTAGCTTAATTGCTCACCAAGGCTCGCAGCTAAATTAACTTCTCCGTCAAGCCAAATAATTTCAGCTTGGCTGAATATCAGCCAAATTTAGCGTGCATAGCACATTTAGCTCGCAATCTGTTCGCTTTCTGCGAACAACGGCGAATTTAGCTGAGGCGCCCTGAGATTTGTCAGGGCGCCTCATGCCCCTTTGTCAGAAATTGTTACTTGATGACTGATTTTGTTATTATATCATATCATATCATTTTGCCTTTTGCAACATAAAAAGGCTGACTTTCGTGACCGGAAAGGTTCACATCGTCTCTGATTGTAACGTTTTTGTCTGTAATTACGCAATTAAGCTGAACGTTTTCGCCTGTGGAGGAGTCCTGCATCATGATGGAGTTCTTAACAACTGTGCCCTTGCGAACTCTTACGCCGCGGAAGAGAACGGAGTTGATAACTGTTCCTTCGATAACGCATCCGTCTGCGATAACGGAGTTCTTAACTACTGCGCCCTCAGCATACTTTGTGGGAGCGGAGTTACGAACCTTTGTATATACGGGACGGTCCTTAACGTTGAAGAGCTCGTCGCGAACGTCGCGGCGGAGGATCTCCATGTTAGCTGCGAAATACTTTTCAAGGCCGCCGATCTCTGCATAGTAGCCTGCAAAGTCGTATGCTACGAACTTGGAGGATGCCATTGCCGCTGCGAGAGCCTGTGTATAGAAGCACTTATAGCCGTAGGAAACAGCTGTATGAAGTGTGCTTACGAGGAACTTTCTGTTGATAACAACGATGTTTGTGCAAACGTTAACCTCGCCCTTTGTCATAGGAGAGGAGTCAACGATCTCTGTTACGTTGCCGTCAGCGTCAGCGTTGATGATAGCGTATGCGCCTGCTTTTGCGCCGTCAAGAGTGAGCTTCTTTGTTACGAAAGTAACGTCAGCGCCCTTTGCCTCGTGGTATTCGAGAACAGCGTTGAGGTCGATATTGCAAACGTCGTCGCAGTCAGCAAGAACTACAACCTCTTCATCACAGAAGTTGATGAAGTCGATAGCGCCGAGGATTGCCTCGATGCGGTTTGTATAAAGCTTGCCGCCGATGGGGCTATCAGATGCGGATACGAAGGGAGGAAGGATTCTAACGCCGCCGCTTCTTCTCGCAAGGTCCCAGTCCTTACCGCTTCCGATATGGTCCATAAGGGAACGGTAGTTATTATGAGTGATAATACCAACTGTGTCAATACCGGAGTTAACCATATTGGACAGTGTGAAGTCAACAAGTCTGTATCTTCCGCCGAAGGGGATGGACGCCATTGTGCGTTCAGCTGTCATTTCGGGGATGCTTGTATCGTGAATATTAGAGAAAATAAGTCCTGCAGCAGTCATAATCACTTATCCTTTCTGAGCTCGGGTATCATAACGCCGGCATCAATTTTTTCACCGTCAGCAACAACTGTGCCTTCGCCGAGAACTACGATGTCCTCGCTGTCGCCAACTTCACCGCCAATGCGGCACTTTGCACCGATCGTTACGTCGGTGTCGATAAGAGCGTAGCTAAGCTCTGTTCCTTCGCCGATAACTGTTCCGCTCATTACAACGCTGTCGCGAACAACTGCGCCGGGCATAACCTTTACGCCGGGGAAGAGAACGGAGTTCTTAACTGTACCGTAGATCTCACAACCCTCGGAAATGATGGAGTTTTCGATCTTACCGTCGCAGCCAACGTACTGAGGAGGAAGAACCTGATGGCGTGTATAGATTCTCCACTTTTCATCTGCAAGAGAGAAAATGGGATTCTCGCCGAGAAGGTCCATATTTGCTTCCCAAAGGCTGGAGATTGTTCCAACGTCCTTCCAGTAGCCTTCGAATTCGTAAGCATACATTCTTTCGCCTGCCTTGAGCATGTTGGGAATGATGTTCTTACCGAAGTCATAGGAGGAATTGGGATCAGCTGCGTCTGCATTGAGATACTCTGCAAGCTTGCTCTTTGTGAAGATGTAAATACCCATAGAAGCCTTTGTGGAATCGGGATTCTTGGGCTTTTCGGAGAATTTGAAGATCTTCTGCTCATCATCTACGGAAAGGATACCGAAGCGGCTTGCTTCCTCGAGCGGAACGTCGAGAACTGCGATCGTGCAGTCTGCGTTGTTCTGCTTGTGGAACTTGAGCATCTTCGCATAGTCCATCTTATAGATGTGGTCGCCGGAGAGGATCAGAACGTATTCAGCGTCGTAACGATCGATGAACTGCATGTTCTGATAAATAGCATTCGCTGTGCCCATATACCAGTCAGCAGAATGTGTGCCCTGGTAGGGAGGCAGGATCTTTACACCGCCGTAGGTTCTGTCAAGGTCCCAAGGAAGACCGTTGCCTATGTACTCGTTGAGGAGCATGGGCTGATACTGAGTGAGAACACCTACGGTGTCGATGCCGGAGTTTGTACAGTTAGAAAGGGGAAAGTCTATAATGCGGTATTTTCCACCGAAAGGAACCGCAGGCTTTGCAACTTTCTGAGTAAGTGCGTAAAGGCGGCTTCCCTGCCCTCCTGCAAGCAGCATAGCCACGCACTCTTTCTTTTTGAACACTTTGAAAATCCTCCTTATAGATTACATTATATAAATAATATTATATTTATAACACTTTAAGAACGTCCGTAGTCTTATTTACACCACAGAGCTTATTTTCCCTTCTCCTCAACACGGCAAAATATTGCCGCGCTGTAAGCGGGAAGCTTTATTTTGACAGACTGTTCAAAGCTGTTTTGAGGAATACCCTCGCTTTTCACCTTGCCGCTCAGTCTATGATGGCCGCCATAATGCCAATCGTCGCTGGCAAAGATCTCTTCGTAAGCGCCTTCGGCGGGAACGCCCAATCTATAGTCTTCAATATACTCTCCTGAGAAATTGAACACGCATATGATCTCATTTCCCTCGGCATCCGATCTGACATAGGAAAGGGTGCTCTTTTCGCTGTCCTCATAGTCTATCCATCTGAAGCCCTCCCAGCCTCCGTCCTTTTCCCAGAGAGCGGGCGTTTCCAGATAGAGATTATTGAGCTTGGCGCAGAAAAGCTGATATCTGGCGTGCTTTTCGTAATCAAGCAAAAACCATTCTATATTTCCAAGGGGGTTCCATTCGTCAAACTGAGATATTTCATTTCCCATAAAGGAAAGCTTCTTTCCCGGCTGGGTCATAAAATACGTCATAAAGGCTCTCATCTGCGCAAACTTTTCATCATAGCTTCCGGGAAGCTTGCTGACAAGGGATCGGTTTCCGAAGGAAACGCGCATATGAGACAAGGGAATGATATTTCTCTCCGCATAAGATTTGTGAACGTTTCTCGTTATCTTATCGTGAGCCTCTCCTCGCTTTTCGGGAGAAAGGCTTGCATAGCTGATAACGTTGTCCGCCCAGAGCTTATCCCATTTGAGAGAAAATCCGAGGCCGTTACCCTTAAAATCCGTGACCTCTATCTTTCCTTCAGAATCCTCCGCTATCATAAGCACGTCGGGATGATGGGCCATCATAGCACGGTTGAGCTTTCTGAAGAAGGCTGCCGCCTCGTAGGGAGCGCGGTCGCCGTATATAATATTAGGATCCACAAGGATCTCTTCCTGACTGTAGTCAAGTGAAAGCATTGAGGAAATATCGTCAAACTTGATGCCGTCTATATGATAAACGCTGGTCCAGTAGACAGCGCCGGAAATAAGGAAGGACTGGACCTCGGGGCTGCAGATGTTGAAGCAGGAGCCGACGCTCTTATCATTTTTATCCTTGCTGGCATCATATTCGTACACGTATCCGCCGTCAAACTTAGAGATACCGTGACTTTCCTCAGGGAGAAAGGAGCAGTTCCATTCAAGGATAACTCCGATTCCCGCATTATGCATCGTATCAACAAAGGACATAAAGTCCTTAGGTGTTCCGAATCTTGAGGTGGGGGAGAAATAGCCCGTTGTGTCATAGGCAATGGCTCCGCCCGAATAATATTCGCAAATGGGCATCAGGGCTATATGGGTGTATCCCATCTGAACCACGTAGGGCGCCAGCTCCTCCGCAAGCTCCGTATAGGAGGGGAAGGTTCCGTTGGGATGCTTTCTCCATGATTCGGGATGGACCTCGTATATATTCATAGGAGAATTCATAACGCTCTCGCGGGTATAGCGCTCGCTTCTCTTCTTCATCCAGCCTGCATCCTTCCACTTATAGCCGGAAAGATCAAAATATCTTGAGCTGAACTTAGGATAGGTCTCGCTATAGAATGCATATGGGTCGCATTTATAAACCTCTCCGTAAGGAGATCTGAATTTAAATTCATATGCGTAGCCGCTGCCAAAGCGATTCTGTGCAATTCTTGCCTCCCAGATGCCTTTATCGTCAACTCTCGTCATAGGATCGTCCTCAGACCATCCGTTGAAAAGGCCTGTTACAAAAGCCTCTGTTGCATTGGGTGCCCAAACTCTGAAAACATACTCTTTTCCTTCACGATGAGCGCCGAAATATTCGTATGCCTTATAGTTCGTACCCTCGTGGAAAAGCTTCGGGGCGAGGATCTTGCTCTGCGCCTTCATACACTTCTCCCATTTTGCTAATATTCCATTAACAATTATAACATCACAAATCTTACAATTCAATACATTTATTTATATAATTTCTCCATTTAATAGATTTTTTTGTAATTTTTCATCCAAAAAATCGCTTCTTTAACGCTTTTTCGCTTTTTCGGCTCTCTCCTGCCCCAAAATTCCGAAGACAACTTGTTATCCCGATTGGTTTGTATTGCAAAATGTGCAAAAAATCATCATAAAATATGTAATTACTATTGACAATGAACAACGAATGTGTTATTGTAGTAACATCTTTTTCGCGTTTTAACGCGCGAAAGTGTTAAAGTGAAATTTTACGGGTAAAAGCCCGTTCCCTATAGGACAAGGCATTAGTCCCGGGTGGGAAAGAAAGGAAATTCTTATGAAAACACTTAAGCTTTTAGCACTTATGCTGGCCGCTGTTATGATGCTCACAATGTTCGTTGGTTGTGACACAGCTGATACAGACGACGGCAAGTACGTAGTTGGTATCTGCCAGCTGACAGAGCACGTTGCTCTTGACGCCGCAACACAGGGCTTCAAGGACGCCCTCGTTGAAGCACTTGGCGAAGAAAACGTTACTTTCAACTATCAGAGCGCACAGGGCGACTCCAACACATGCTCCACAATCTGCAACCAGTTCGTTTCAGACGGCGTTGACCTCATTCTCGCTAACGCAACTCCTGCTCTTCAGGCAGCAGCTGCCGCAACAAACGAGATCCCGATCCTCGGCACATCCGTTACAGAATACGGCGTTGCTCTTGAGATCGAAGACTTCAACGGCACAGTTGGCGGCAACATCTCCGGAACAAGCGACCTCGCTCCCCTTGACAAGCAGGCTGACATGATCTCCGAATGGTTCCCCAACGCTAAGAAGGTTGCTCTTATCTACTGCTCCGCTGAGGCTAACTCCAAGTATCAGGTTGACGAGGTTAAGAAGTACCTTGAGGCAAAGGACCTCGAAGCAACTCTCTACCCCTTCGCTGACTCCAACGATATCTCCGCTGTTTGCCAGACAGCTGCTAACGAAAACGACGTTATCTACGTTCCCACAGACAACGCGGTTGCTGACAACACAGGTATCATCGACAACATCTGCCGTCCTCTCGGCAAGCCCGTTATCGCAGGCGAAGAGGGCATCTGCAAGGTTGC